>CANBTQ010000161.1 GCA_947372425.1 Comamonadaceae bacterium
TGCTGCTGCTCTACCCGACCCTGATTGCGCCCTGGTTCAACAAGTTCAAACCACTGGACAACGCGGAACTGAAGGCGCGGGTCACCCATTTGATGGCGCGCTGCGGCTTTACCTCCAAAGGATTTTTTGTCATGGATGGAAGCAAGCGCAGTGCCCATGCCAATGCCTATTTCACCGGCTTTGGCGCATCCAAACGCGTGGTGTTTTACGACACGCTGCTGGCCCAACTCACCCCGCAGGAAGTGGATGCCGTGCTGGCCCATGAGTTGGGACATTTCAAGCACCGCCACATCATCAAGCGCGTGGTCTCGCTGTTCGCACTCAGCCTGCTGGGCTTTGCCTTGCTGGGCTGGCTCAGCAGCCAGACCTGGTTTTACATTGGTTTGGGCGTGACACCCAATTTGCGCGGTGCCAACGATGCGCTGGCGCTGCTCCTGTTCATGATGGTGCTGCCGCTGTTCAGCACGTTTGTCGAGCCCTTGTTTGCCCAGCTTTCACGCAGGCACGAGTTCGAAGCCGATCCCTATGCGGTGGCGCAAACCAGCGGAACCGACCTGTCCTCTGCCCTGTTCAAGCTCTACAAGGACAACGCCTCCACACTGACACCCGACCCGGTGTATGTGAAGTTTTACTACTCGCATCCGCCCGCTTCCGAGCGCTTGGGGCGCATGCAACAACGCTTTGCCCATGTCTGACTCACCCGAAAAGTCCGTATCCGAAGCCGCCAAACGGCCGGCTTTGAGCGCCACACAAGTGATTGCGGGCTTGGCCAAACTGGATCGCTGGAAGCTGCATGGCGACGGTGCCGACGTAGCGATTGAAAAAACATTTCAATTCAAGAATTTTTTGCGCACCATGGCGTTTGTGAATGCCATCGCCTACATCGCCGAGCAACAAAACCACCATCCCGAATTGCTGGTGCACTACAACAATGTCAGCGTGCGCTTCAACACGCACGATGTGGGCGGTATTACCCAGTCCGACTTTGCCTGCGCAGCACTGGTTGATGCGCTGCTACCCGCTACCCCCTAACGAGAACCCGAACACTTGGCAAATCCCCTATTGGAGCCCGGCCTGGTAGTTGCCGGCCATGGCCGGCACGTGCTGGTGGAAACTCCCGATGGCAGGCGCCTGATCTGCCATCCGCGTGGCAAAAAAAGCCAAACCGTCGTGGGCGACCAAGTGCTGTGGCAGGCCACGCAGGATGAAGGCACGATCGAAAAGGTGCTGGAGCGTCGCAATCTGTTTTACCGCCAGGACGAGATTCGCACCAAGATGTTCGCGGCCAACCTGGATCAGGTGCTGGTGCTGATCGCTGCAGAACCGGTATTCTCCGAAAGCCAGTTATCGCGCGCCCTGATTGCCGCCGAGGCAGAAAAAATAAAACCCATCATCGCCCTGAACAAGAGCGACCTGGTTGAACCGTTTGGACAGGCCTGGGCACGCATGGGCGTGTACCGCGACATGGGCTACACCGTGGTCCCGCTGGCCTTGAAGCCCAAGGCAGAAGGCATCGCAGCGACCGAACTGGCCAGCCTGCTGCCCCTGCTACAGGGCAAGACCACGTTGATCCTGGGCCCGTCCGGTTCCGGCAAAAGCACCTTTATCAACCGGCTCCTGCCGGGCGCCCAGGTGCTGACCAATGAGATTTCGACGGCGCTGAACTCCGGCAAGCACACCACCACCAGCACCAGCCTGTACTGGGTCGATGCCGCCAAGACAACGGCGGTGATTGATTCACCGGGTTTCCAGGAATTTGGACTGAACCATATCGAACCCATGCACCTGGCCAGCCTGATGCCGGACATCAAGGCGCAGGCCGGAGACTGCAAGTTTTACAACTGCAGCCATTTGCATGAGCCGGGTTGTGGCGTGCTGCGCGCGGTGCAGACGGAAAGCGATATGAGCATCAGTGCCAACCGCTTCAAGATTTATGCAGACCTGTTCGCCGAGCTGTCACAAAAGCGCTACTGAAGCGAGGCAACTGTGCGGCGCAATGCCGGGCTATGGGGAACTAGCCCAGCAGACGGGCAAGTGACAGCAGCACGAGGATCACCATCCACATCACCACCGTGCGCCAGACCAGGCCCACAAAGGCACGCAGATGCACGGCCTGCGGCAGTTGCCCGTCACCGCCCTGCTCGGGCTCACCCAGTTGCACGTTGATGGCCCCTGCCGTGGCAGCCAGCACCACACCGTCATTGTCATCCGGGTAACGCGCGGCGTATTGGCGCCAACTGTCCACGGCCTCTTCGAAGCTGCCGACAAAGGCAAAACCCAATGCGGTGAGCCGGACCGGCACCCAGTCCGCCAGAAACCAGGCGCGATTGGCGCTGCTTTGCAGCGATGCGCTCACCCCGGCACTGGTGGGTTTGGGCGCACGATTGACATAGCGCCCCACATATTCAGCGATGCGATAAAACACGGCACCCGCGGGGCCCAGGCCCAAAGCCGCCAGCACCGAATACCAGGCCAGCACGCCAAACACATGGCGATGGGCCGAGAGGGCAGAGTACTCGATCACATGGCGGACGATTTCGCTGCGCGGCAACTCGCTGGCATCCATGCGCATCCATTCGGCCAGCTTCTGGCGCGCCAGACTTTCATCACCGGAATACAGCGCATCGCGAATCAGCGTGAAGTGGTGACTGAACTGGCGAAAGCCCAGTGTCACGTACAGCACGGCAATGTTCCAGAGCACGGCGGCAACCCAGCCCAGCGACCACACCAGCAACCAGTGCACTGCACAGGCCACGGCAGCCGGCAGGACCACCGCCAGAGACCACGCCAGCCAGCCATGTTGCGGCTTGCCTGCGTCAAAGTTGCGCACGATCCAGCGCACCCAGCCCCGGTTGGTGTTGTGCACCGGGTTCAACTGGCCCAAAGGCCTTGCCTGCTCCAGCAATAGGGCAAATAGGATGGAGATAAAACTCATGGAATCATCATACCTAGCTCAGTCCAGCAAAAAACGGTAAAAGTTGCGCAGCATGCCGGCTGTTGCGCCCCAGATGAATCGCTCGGTCGCGCCATCCCGATAGGGCATGGACAACCAGCGTCGCTGCTCCCCGGCCCAGTCCACGATGTGATGGCGGTGATGGGCAGGATCCATCAAAAATGCCAGCGGCACTTCAAACACATCAGCCACTTCATCGGGGTTGGGTTTCAGGTGGAAGCCGGGGTCTATCAGGGCCACCACCGGAGTCACGATAAAAGCGCTGCCCGTGGTGTAAATCGGCAAGCTGCCAATCACATCAACAAAGGCGGGCTCCAGCCCGACCTCCTCCTCAGCCTCGCGCAAAGCCGTGTCAATTGCGTCACTGTCTTGCGGATCGGCCTTGCCACCGGGGAAGGCAATTTGTCCGGAGTGGCTATTCATATGCGCGGGCCGCAAGGTCAGGAGCACCGTCAACTGCTCGCGTCGCACCAGAGGAATCAGCACCGAAGCATGGGCTGGCGCCCGGTCAATGAATCGAGCTTCCTTGCTAAGCTCCGGAGTCCAGACATGTGCGCGGGCAAAACGGTCGGCAATAGCCTGCGGCTCCAGATTGGCAGCGGGCGGTTTGGGCAGATGCAGGTCCACCGCATACACCGGCACATCCAGGGGATTGAACGAGGGCAGTTTGGTCACGAGTAGGTACAGGCGTCAGCAACAGCTGGTCGTAAAAAAACCGCCACAGTGCGGGACTGGGGCGGTTTTCGAAAGACCGTGTCGCAGATTTATGCGGCGACGTTTGCAGTCTTCTTGGCTGGCAGTTTTTCTTTGATACGTGCCGACTTGCCGCTGCGATCACGCAGGTAGTACAGCTTGGCGCGGCGCACATCACCGCGACGCTTGACTTCGATGCTGGCGATCAGCGGGCTGTACAGTTGGAACGTACGCTCCACGCCTTCGCCGCTGGAGATCTTGCGCACGATGAAGCCACTGTTGAGGCCGCGATTGCGCTTGGCAATCACAACGCCTTCATAGGCCTGCACGCGCTTGCGTGTACCTTCAACAACATTGACGCTCACGACAACCGTGTCGCCAGATGCAAAAGAGGGAATGGTTTTTCCGAGGCGGGCAATTTCTTCCTGCTCGAGTGTTTGGATGAGGTTCATGGTTTCCTTGTGATCTTGGGCGCGCCGCCATCGGGATTGATGGCAATCATGACTCCCCACATGGGAGCATGCCTGGCCGGCCAGAGGATCGGTTAGCCTGCCATTATAGCAATATCGCCCAGGGCCGCCAGATAACGCTCGTCCCGCTTGCTGAGAAGCCCGGCCAGACGCGCTTTTTCCAACAGATCGGGCCGGTGACGCACCGTCAAAGCCAGACTTTGCTCACGCCGCCAGCGCTCAATGTTGACATGGTGGCCCGAGAGCAAGACTGGTGGAACCGGCAACCCGGCCCAGTCTTCCGGGCGGGTGTAGTGGGGGCAATCCAGCAAGCCATCGAGCGCGGGGTTGAAGCTGTCCTGGTGGTGACTTTCCGGATCCGACAGCACGCCGGGTTGGAGCCGCGCCACGCTGTCCAGCAAGGCCATCGCCGCGATTTCCCCGCCCGACAAAACAAAATCACCCAGGCTGATCTGCACATCCACATGGGTATCGATAAAACGCTGATCCAGGCCCTCGTAGCGGCCGCACAGCAGGATGGCACCGGGACCGCTGGAAAACTCTTGCACCAAACGGTGGTCCAAAGCCTTGCCGATGGGCGAAAACAGCACGACGGGGGCCGATGCAGTGCGCTGCAACCGGATGTGCGCCAACGACTGTGCCAGGGGCTCGGCCATCAGGACCATGCCGGGGCCGCCGCCAAAAGGGCGATCATCGATGCGGCGGTAGGTACCGCTGGCGAAGTCACGCGGGTTGGTGAGTTGCACATCGACCTGCGCACTCTCATAAGCCCGGCGCGTGATGCCGGACGTCAAAAATGGCGCAAACAGTTCGGGAAACAGGGTGACAACATCAAAGCGCATGGGCTTTTAGCGTCAATAGTCTTTGAGCCAGTCCACCCGGATCTGTCGTGCCTTCAGGTCCACGTCGTCCACATAGGCCGAGACAAAAGGAATCATGCGTTCCTGGGGCTTGCCGTCTTCTTCGGTGTATTCCAAGACCAGCACAGTCTGGGCGCCGGTGGACAACAGTTCCCTGACGACTCCCAGTGCTTCGTCCTGGCGGTTGATGACGTCCAGGCCGATCAGGTCAACCCAGTAATACTCGTCCTTTGCCGCCGTGGGAAAACTGGCACGGGACACAAAAATGCGGCAACCACGCAGTGCTTCGGCAGCGTTGCGGTCCAGCACGTCCTGCGCGGTAGCGACGACGGACGCGGAGTGTTCTTTGGCTTCCTTGACGAGCAGGCGTGCGCAACCTTCGAAGGTCTTTTGACCGCGTTCGGTGGGCAGCAAATACCAGCGTTTGGAAGAAAACAGTGCCTCCGGATCGGCACTGTGGGGCAAGACCTTGAACCAGCCTTTAACGCCCCAGGCGTCCGCAATCCGGCCAACCTCGATGGCATCCGCTGGCATTTCAGCAGCTTCGAGTCCGGCAATCATGGGGCGCAATGAAAAGCGGGCGAACGAATCAACGGATCCGTACGCCCGGTTTTGTCTTTAGGCGGCTACGACGGCTGCTTTTTTGGCGGCCTGGGCAATCAGACGCTCCACCGTGGGGGATGCTTGTGCGCCCACACCACGCCAGTAGGTCAGGCGATCCTGTGCAATACGGATGCTTTCTTCCGAAGCGGTGGCGATGGGGTTGTAGAAACCGATACGCTCGATGAAGCGTCCATCACGGCGCGTGCGCTTGTCAGCCACAACGATATTGAAGAAAGGACGAGCTTTAGCACCGCCGCGAGAAAGTCGAATGACGACCATGGTTTATCCTTTGGGTGACCGAAAATTGGGATCCGGCCAATAAATTCAAATCCAGAGTTGAGACACGCAACTGACCACCCGGCCAGTGACACTCTGAATAGCTCTCCATTATATCTTTTTCTCGAACCATGACCAAAATCCGACCCGCAGCCGATTCCGACATCACAGCCATTACCGCCATTTACGCCCACCACGTCCTGCACGGCACCGGAACATTCGAGACCACACCGCCGGATGAAAAGGATATGGCTGCGCGCCGAGCCGATGTTTTGGCCAAGGGACTGCCCTACCTGGTGCTGGAAGATGTCAGCGGTGTGATCGGCTTTGCCTATTGCAACTGGTTCAAACCCCGGCCCGCCTACCGTTTTTCTGCCGAAGACTCGATTTATCTGGCGCCCACAGCGGCCGGCAAAGGCCTGGGTCGCCTGATGCTGACCGAGCTGATGGCGCAGGCCGAGCGCTGCGGGGTACGCAAGCTGATTGCCGTCATTGGCGACTCCGCCAACCTGGGTTCAGTGGGCGTGCACCGCAGTTGCGGCTTTGAACAAGTCGGTGTGCTACGCAGTTGCGGCTGGAAGTTTGAGCGCTGGCTGGACGTGGTGCTGATGGAATGCCCTCTGGGTCTGGGTGACAGCAGGGCACCAGCACAATCGGCAGCATGAAAATCAAAACTGTGGCCGTTTGGCTCACCCTGCTCACTGGCCCGCTCGGACTGCACCGCATCTACCTCGGGCGCCGCTACGATGGAATCTCGTTGCTGCTGCTGCTGCCCACACTGGCAGGCACTTACGGCGTATTGCGTGCGCGCGAAATCGGTCTGGACGATCACCTGAGTTGGCTGTTGATTCCCTGGGTCGGCCTGAGCGTGGCAGCCTCATCGTTGACGGCCATCGTCTACGGGCTGATGGAGACCGAAAGGTGGAACGCCCGGTTTAATCCCGCGCTTCCTGTGGACAGCGCAGCCGGTGCCTCCGGCTGGCTGACCGTTGGTGGTGTAGTCGCCGCCCTGCTGTTGGGTGCCACGGTGCTGCTGTCCAGCATTGCATTCAGCTTTCAGCGCTACTTCGAATACCAGACAGAAGAAGCTCCCGGTATTACGCAAGCAGCCGAGCTTAAAAAATCTGCAGGCTGATCCAGTAAGCGATGGCTGCTACAAAGGCACTGGCGGGAATCGTCAGTACCCAGGCCCAGACAATATTGCCCGCCACACCCCAGCGCACAGCACTGGCGCGCTGAGTGGAACCTACGCCCACGATGGCGCCTGTAATGGTGTGGGTGGTTGAA
>CANBTQ010000162.1 GCA_947372425.1 Comamonadaceae bacterium
CGCGTCAGGTTGAGCAGCAGCACATCGGCCTGGTCCCAGTTTTGCGCGCGGTAGGCCTTGAGGAAGTTGCCCCAGGTCTTGAGCTCCACCGTGGCATCCTCACCCAGGCGCTCGGCCGGGGCCATGGGCCAGAAAATTGCCACAGCCAGTGCCTTGCCCTTGACCCGCACCCGGTCCAGTTCCTGCCAGGCAAAGTCCGGCGCCAGCAGTTTGGTGGATTCGGCCACCACGATGTCCACGCCGTACACCTTGGACAGGCCTTCCAGCCGTGAGCCCAGATTGACCGAGTCCCCGATCACGGTATAGGCCCGGCGGATGTTGGAGCCCATGTCACCCACGCACATGGTGCCGGTGTTCAGGCCAATGCCAATGCCGATTTCAGGCAGGCCCTTGGCTCGGTGGTCCTGGTTGATGCCACGCACGGCGTTGGCCATCTCCATGGCGGACTTCACCGCCAGGTAGGCGTGCTTGGAGGTTTCCACCGGTGCGCCCCAGAAAGCCATCACGCAGTCGCCCAGGTATTTGTCGATGGTGCCCTTGTTGGCACGGATCAGGCTGGTCAGGTTGCTGAAGACCCCGGTCAGCAACTCCTGCAGCTGGGTGGGCTCCATGGTCTCGGACATCTTGGTAAAGCCGCGCATGTCGCAGAACATCACCGTCAGCTCCCGGTTGGCCGCCTTCATGGAATAGGCGTCCGGGTCCTTGATCATCTCGTCAACCAGTTCCGGCGGCACATAGGTGCCAAACAGGTTGGCCAGTTCGCGCTTGGTGCGGCTTTCCACAAAGTAGCCATAGCTCATGTTCAGGCCAAAAGCGGTCAAGGCCATGCAGAGCGAAGACGCCAGCGGCAACACCAGCCCGTAGCCGCGGTAGAGCCAGAAGTTGATGCCCGCCAGCACGGCAATCACCGCCACATTCAGGCCCACCGCCTGCAGGGCCGGCAGCAGCGGCAGGCCAAAGGCCAGGATCAGGCCGGCAATCACCAGCGCCGTCACCTCATAGCCCAAGGCGTAGTCGGGCTTGAGCAAAGCATTGCCGTCCAGCAGGCCGGAGATCAGGTTGGCATGGGTCTCCACGCCGGGATAGGCCTCGCTCATCGGCGTGACGCGCAGGTCCAGCAGCCCCGGCGCGGTGGTGCCGACCAGCACGATCTTGTCTTTCAGCGCACCCGGCGGCAGCCGGTTGTTCAGGATGTCCGAGGCCGGAATGTATTTGAACGACCCGCCGTGCGCCCCGCCCTTGCCGCGAAACGGCACCAGCGTGGCCACCCGCTCATCCACCGGAATCGACAAGCTTTTGTCACCCTGCTTGAGCAGCACGCGATCCATGCCCTGGTAGCTGCGCGACAAAAACTTTTCGTTGGTGAAGCCGGGCGACACCGCCGGCGAGCCGGCAATCATGCGGAACATGGCCAGCGACAGGGATTCGTAATACTGGCCCTTGTACTCGGCCAGCAGGGGTAGCGAGCGCACCACACCGTCGCGGTCGGTAATGGAATTGAAGAAGCCGCCGGTGGGCGCCGCCTTGGCCAGCACATCGATATTGGCGCCATAGCCGTTCCAGGAGGTCGAGCGGATGGAGCGGCCCTGCAGGGCATCGGCCGTCAGCACCGGCGCCGGAATGACGCCGCTGGTGCGGGCCTGGGTCTCGCTGCTCAGGTAATAGCCCAGCACCACCGGCCGGTTTTCCAGCGCCCGGGCAAACTGGCCGTCGTAGTCCAGCGTCGCTTGCAGGCTGCGCAGGCGTTCGTTAAAGCCGGCCTGGTCTTTCAGTTCGTTGCGGGCCAGCGCGTTCAGCTGAACCAGGCCCGAGCTATTGTCGGCCTCGGCAAACACCACGTCAAAACCGAGCAGGGCGATCTTCTGCTGGTCAAACAGCGTATCCACCATCTGCGCCATGCGGTTGCGGCCCCAGGGCCAGCGCCCCACTTCGGCCAGACTCTTCTCGTCAATGTCGACGATGACAATCCGTTCATCCAGGGTCTTGGGCGCCGTGGCACTCAGCCGCGTGTCATAGATGAGGTCGTCCAGACGCTGCAACACGTCCAGACGCCAGATGCCCACTGCATGCAGCAGGGCCAGCATCAGGGGAAGCAGGGTGACGGCGACGCGAGGCCAGTGTCTGGCTAGGGACTGCATGTCAGGCTGCCTCGCGGTTCACGTGCATGGCCGGACTGCGCAACAGCCGCCCGGCTCAAGCTTGCACAAACTGCATTTGGGTCCCGGCCAGTTCAATCAGATCGCCGTTTTTCAGGGAAACAGGATCGGATGTGATGGGACGGCCGTTCAGACTGGAGTTGCCCACGCCTTCAACGTGGTGCACCACATAGCCGTGGTGGCGCTTGGTGATGGCGGCCACCGCGACGGCCGGTTTGCCCACCGTGGTCACCACCTTGGTCAGCGGCACTTCACGGCCGGCTGCCGCACCGTTGAGCACCTTGATCCTGGCAGGCAGGGTATTGCTGCCGGCCACAGCACTGCTGGCTGCGGGGAAAGAACCGGTTGCAACGTGCGCGCTGGCCACCGGTGCGGCGGCCACGACCGGCGCAGGTGTTTGCGGACGGGCCTTGACCACCATGGTCTTGTCAAAATCTTCGGTGACACCGTCACCCACAAACTTGATCTTGTACTTGCCAACCTCAATGCTGTCGCCGTTTTGCAGCGTCTGCTTCTTGATGGCCTTGCCATTGACGTAGGTGCCGTTGGTGCTGTTGAGGTCTTCCAGCACCACTTCGGAACCGTTCATTTGAATGACCGCGTGCTCACCGCTGACTGCGAGGTTGTCAATCACGATGTCGTTATACGGCCTGCGACCCAAGGTCGTTCTGTCCTTGGTGAGTTGCAGTTCCTTGATAACAACCTCATCGATCGACACGATCATTTTCGGCATGACCGGCTCCTTTTCCTGTAGTTTGATTTTGGAAAATTAAAACGCGCGCTATTTCCCTAGCAGTCTCGCGATTAAACCCCGCTTTTCGATGGCTTCACCCACCTCCACCATCAGAACGGAAATATTGTCCCGCCCCCCGTGCTCATTGGCCGCGTCAATCAAGGCCTGTGCTGTCTGCTCCAGACCTGTTCCGGCTGTCATGATTTTAGCGATACCGGCATCGTTGACCATGTCGGACAGGCCGTCCGAGCACATCATGTACACGTCGCCGACTTCCACTGCATGCTCGTTGACATCCAGCTGCACGACCTCTTCCACGCCCAGTGCGCGTGTCACCAGGTTCTTGATGGTGGAGTGTTCGGCTTGCTCCGGCGTGATCAGCCCGGCGTCCATCTGTTCCTGCAACAGCGAGTGGTCGCGCGTGATCTGCTGCAACACACCGGCACGCAAGCGGTAGCAGCGCGAGTCACCAATGTGGCCCAGCACCAGACCATCATCGCGGAACGTCGCCACCACCAGGGTCGTACCCATACCAGCGTACTGGCTGTTGGAGTTGGCCGCATTGAAGATGGACAGATTGGCACTGTCGACGCAGATTTCCATCGCCCGGCGGACTTCGCGGGAGCGGGCCACACTGCCCACTTCCACCAGCCAACGGCTCATTTCCGATTTTATGAAGGCCGTGGCCATGCCGCTGGCAATCTCGCCAGCGTTGTAGCCGCCCATGCCATCGGCCAGCACCGCCACGCGGGTTCCCTCGTCAATCGCAACCGAATCTTCGTTGTTATCGCGAGCACGACCGGTGTCGGTTTTTGCGCAAAATTTGTAAATCATTCTTGTCTTTATATTTCGATGTCCGTACCACCATCGGTGCGGTCGGCTCCGGCCGGCATTCCAGCCACGGTGCTGGCAAAAGCGACGGTAGCGTCCATTCCTGCGGCCGGTGGTGCAGCGCTCACGCTCTGCTGTTGCGGGTTCGCCAGTCCGGCCATTTGCGCCTCGACGGCCCGCAGGTCGGCAGCAAACTGGTCACCGGTCTGGTAGCGTGTCTCCGGGCGCTTGCTCAGCGCCAGTGCCACCACATTGGCCAGGCTTTCGGGAATTTCGGAACGGATGATGCGGATGTCTGCCGCCTCTTCGTTGGCAATCTTGAACATCAACTCGGACATCGAGTCCCCGCGGAACGGCAGCAGCCCGGCCAGCATCTGGTACAGCATCACGCCCAGGGAATACAGGTCGGAACGGCCGTCCACTTTCTTGCCGGCCAATTGTTCGGGCGACATGAAGCTGGGGGTACCCAGCACCAGTCCGGTCTTGGTCTTGCTGGAATCGGTGATGCGTGCAATACCAAAGTCGGTCACCTTGACGGTGTCGCTTTCCATCTCGTACATGATGTTGGCCGGCTTGATATCGCGGTGCACCACGTTCTGTTTGTGCGCATAGGCCAATGCCTCGGCCACCCGCGCCACGATGCTCAGCACCTTGCTCACCGGCAACAGGTTGTCACCCTTGCAGTGGTCCGCCAGGTCGCGGCCCTTGAGGAATTCCATGGCGATGTAAGCCAGGTCATGTTCCTCGCCGGCATCAAAAATCGTCACGATGTTCTGGTGCTGCAGACGCCCGGCCGTTTCGGCCTCGCGGAAGAAGCGCTCGCGCGCATCGGTCAATTCCTCACCGGCAAATTCCTGGCTCAAGGCCATGGTCTTGATCGCCACCACGCGCCCGATCTTGGGATCCTTGCCGAGGTAGACCACGCCCATGGCGCCCTTGCCCAGTTCTTTTTCCACCTGGTCGCGGCCCAGCATGGGTTTTTCCACCGCACCACCGTCCAGCAGCATGGTGCCGCCGGGATGGGCGCCGCTGCCACCCAGCATCACGGTTTCCGACAGGTTCTTGGCACGGTTGAGCTTGGCCTTCACATCTTTGTAGTCGGCGTCATAGGCGGCCATGTGGCCATAGACCGCCTCGGCCTTGTTGAACTGGCGCTTGCGCTCAAAGTCCATGGCTAGGCTGTACAGATTGCCCATCACGGCATCGCCCATGGGGACGCGACGGAAGCGGTCAAAGGCCATGTCGAGTTGACCCTGGCCCTGCAGGGCCAGGCCCATCATGCGGTTGGTCTCGGCCGAATCCTCGTCCGACTTGACCTTGCCGGCCTCGGTCATCAGGAAGCGCTTGGTTGTCAGCGCCAGATGGCCCAGCAGCAACGCCGTGGCCGGAAACACCAGCTTGACCCAGGTCGCCGCCGCCGACAGCAGCCCGAACTCCAGCGCCAGCAACAGCACAAACAGTCCCAGGGTAATGGCCGCCGCCTTGCCGGCCGTCAGGCGCGGCAGGCCCGCAACCACATAGGCCGCCACCAGCAGGAATGCACCGAACGAAGCCCACAGGCTCCAGGATGGCTGCACGATGAAATGCTCATTGAGAATGCTGGAGGTGATGTGCGCCATGGTCTCCGCAGGCGACAGCGCGGGATATCCGGGCACCGGAAACTGCACGCCCACGCCGGCTGCCGTGGCACCGATGATCACAATCTTGTCGGCATACTTGCTGGCAGGAATCTTGCCGGTCAGCACGTCGTAAAACGAATCCACCGCAAAAGCAGGCCGACCATCATGTCCGCGATAGAACTGCGGAAACATCAAGGCCGAGTCATCGGTGCGCACCCGCAACTTGCCGATTTGCACCGACTCGCCCACGTTGAGCTTGATGTCAGCAGCGTTCAGATTCAGGCTTTTCAAGGCCGCCAGCAGCGCCATGGACGGCACCGCCTTGCCGTAGTAGTTGACCAGCATGGGCTCCACGCGCACCGCACCGTCCACATCCTGAAACTGATTGAGGTGACCGATACCCGCTGCCGCATTGCCAATCAGCTCAATCGGTTGCTGGCCGCGCACCGCGCTGACCGAAAAGCCATTGGGGTCGTCCAGCGCACTCTTGAGCGCGTAGGCCGGCAAGGGGTTGTCGGGTTTGCCTTGCTGGTCACCCAGCACAAACACCGAAGGCACCAGCACATTGCCGGCCTTCTGCATGCTGGCAGCCAGCACGGCATCGGTATCCAGCGCGGATTCGGCCTCGGTGATCAGCTTGCCAATTTGTTCATTGGACGCACCGGCGTCCGCCGTGCTGCCCAATGCATCCTTCATCTTGCGGATGAATTGCAGGCCAGGGTCCACTTGCGGTTCAAAGAAGAAGGCCGTGTGCACCACGGTTTTGGCCTTGGCGGCTGAGAGCAGATCGATCAGCTTGGCGTGAATGTCGCGCGGCCAGGGCCAGCGCCCGAGGTTGGCAATGCTTTGGTCATCAATCGCGATGACGGCGATGCGGTCTGAAGGCTGGCGGGTCGTGCTGGTGCTGGCCACGTCATAAAAGCGACGCTCCATGGTGCCGATAAAGTCGGTCGAGAGGTGCAGCACCACCGTCACCAGCAGGATTGCCAGGCCCGCAAACCAGTCGGCCCGCAAGAACGCTCCCGCTTTCAGTTTCGAAGACTTCGTCAAATGCCCCCCTGCCCCATGTAAATAACCCAATTATTCCTGCATGCCTGACACAACCGGCACGGAATGCAGGGCATGAAGCGCTGACGTTATCAGAGGCCAACCCTGGCGACAATAGCCAGGGTCCGCATTTGGTTGCGTTTTGGGGACGAATGGCCGATTTTTCTGACAGATGGATTAAGGAATGTTGCGCATTCCACGCTGTTGCAGGTGCCTGCCCAAAACCACCACCCATACGGCACCACCCAAGGCGATGCCATAGTGCACCCATTCATACGACGGCAGCACCGCCTGCAGCGCCGCATCGCCCATGATGGTTTCACCGGCCACCCAGCCAATCAGTGCTGCGCCCAACACCACGATGAAGTGAAAGCGCTCCATCAAACGGATCATCAGCGTGCTGCCAAACACCACCAGCGGAATACTGATGGCCAGGCCCAGCACCAGCAGCACCATATTGCCCTGGGCCGCTGCGGCCACGGCAATCACGTTGTCCAGGCTCATCACCAGATCAGCCAGCAGGATCGTGCGCACGGCAGCCAGCAGACTGCCGTGGTGCTTGCCGGGGCCGTTGTCCGCGTCATCCTCGGTCAACAACTGCACGCCGATCCACAGCAGCAGCAGCCCGCCTGCTATTTGCAGATACGGCATGGCCAGCAGACGAACCGCCACCACCGTCAGGCCCACGCGCAACACCACGGCCGCGCCGGAACCCAGGAAAACCGCCATTCTTTGCTGCTGGGCCG
>CANBTQ010000163.1 GCA_947372425.1 Comamonadaceae bacterium
GGGTTGGAGGCCATGGTTGGCAGCGACCTGGATTACCTGTTCTGCAACGAGGAAGAGGCGCAGGTCTGGTGTGGCAGCAAAGACCTGGAGGTCATTGTTGCCGCCATGTCCAAGCTGGCCCACGTGGTGTGCCTGACGCGCGGCGCCAAGGGCTGCCTGGTGATCGAAGGTGCGCAGCAGACCGCAGTGCCTGCGGCCGAGGTCCAGGCGATTGACACCAATGGTGCGGGCGACATGTTTGCCGGCGCCTTCCTGTTTGCCGTCACCCACGGCCACAGCCACACCCAGGCCGCACGCCTGGCGAATGCTGCGGCTGCAACCGTCGTTGCGCAGTACGGCAACCGGCTCACACCGGAACAGCTGCAGGAAATCCGGCGCGAGTTCGAAGCTTCGGTTTAAGCTCAGGCGCGCCGCGTCTTCACCGCATACGGCGGCAGCCCATTGAGCATGCGCTTGCCATAGCTCTGCAGCTGCAGGCGCTTGTCGTAGCAGATGACATGGGCCTGGTCTTCCTCGGTGCGGATGGCGCGGCCGGTCCATTGCAAGAGCTTGATGGCGGTGGCGGGGATCACCAGTTCGCTGAACGGGTCGCGGCCCATTTTGCGCAACCACTCGGCACGCGCCTCGTCCACCGGCTCGCTCGGTGGCGCAAACGGCAGCTTGCAGATGAAGACGGTCTCGCACAGCAGGCCCGGCAGGTCCAGACCCTCTCCAAACGATTGCAATCCGAACAGGATGCTGGGCAAGCCCGCCTCGACGCGTGCACTGTGGCTGGCCAGCAGGCGCGTGCGAGACAGCGTGCCCTGCACCAGCACCGCATCCAGCAGTTCGCCGGACAAGGCTTGCGTGGCGCTGCGCATCTGGGCGCGGGAGGTGAACAAGGCCAGGGCGCCGTGCTCAATCTGTTTTAGGTCGCTCATCAGCAGCGAGACCATCTCGGCGGTATAGGCCTCGGCCTGCTTAGGCTCGGCGCGGGTGTGCACCACGGTCAGCGTGCCTTGGGTGGCGTAGTTGAAGGGGCTGGAGACTTCCAGCGTCGTCACATTCTTGTTGCCGCTGAGGCCCGCTTCCTGCAAGAAATAATCAAAGCTGCCGCAGCTGGTGAGCGACGCCGAAGTGATGACCGCGCCGCGCACCTGGCTCCACAAAAACTGGCGCAGCAAGTCGCCCGGCACCATGGGGCTGGCATGCGCGCTCAGGTTGAGAAAGCCGCCCTCGGTCTCGGCCTTCAACCACTTGGCCAAGGGCTGCTCGCCATGCTCCAGCAGCAGTTGCGCGGTAGCTGCCACGCTGTTCAGTCGTGGCGCGATGGCGCCCAGCTTGGCATAGAGCTGCGCGCACAGCACGGCCTGGGATGGGTCGTCCTTTGCAATTGCCTTCACGTCCACGCCCAGCGCCTCCAGCGTCTTGGACAGGCCGGTGGCCTGGGCGCTGATCTGCGTCATCGGGTCGGTCAGGGTCTCGGGCAGTTCGCCGTGGGGAAAACGCAGCGTGCCATCCTTGCCGTCCGTGCTGTCGTGCACCATGTCCATGACCAGCTTCTGGGTTTGCGTGAGCACGGTGCGCAACTGCGAGCAGACGGTGGTCACGTCTTCGCCCAGGTGCAGATGCAGCTTGCCCGCCACGTCTTGCATGGCTTTGGGCAGCTTGTCCAGCCAGCGCATGGTGCTCAAGTCCATTTCGCTGGAGAACTGGTCGAGGGCGACGGCGGGCAGGTGGTGGCCTTCGTCAAACACCACCAGACAGTTGTCCAGCTCCGGCAGGGTCTTGAGGCCCAGCGTGGCCAGCACCAGGTCGTGGTTGGCGACGATCACGTTGGCCTCGGCCAGGCGCGTGCGCGCGTTGTAGTAACTGCATTCCTTGTACTTGGGGCAGTGGCGCGCGGTACAGGTGTGGCGCTCAGCGGCCACGCCCGCCCAGTCGCTGCCGTCGGGGGCCTGGGCCAGCATGTCGCGGTCGCCATTCCAGGCACCGCTGGCCAGCACATTGGCCATGTGCTCGTAGAGGTGGATGCGGCGCTCTTCAATCGCCTGCTGCGAGGCGGTGGACAGAGCGGCCACCGGAAAGTCCTCTTCGAACATGTCTTCCTCGCCGCTGCCAGTGCCGGCCAGGCGGTCGAGCTTGACCTTGCAGACGTAGCGCCCGCGTCCCTTGGCCAGGGCGAAGACAAAGGGCTTGTCCATGGCGGCGGCCAGGGCCGGCAGGTCTTTGCTCATCAACTGCTCTTGCAGGGCCACGGTGGCCGTGGAGATCAGCACGCGGGTCTTGCGCTCCAGCGCCATGCTCACCGAGGTGCTGAGGTAGGCAGCGCTCTTGCCCACGCCGGTGCCGGCCTGGATCACGGCAATGGCCTTGTCGGGCGCGGCGCATTCGCCCAGGTCGGCGCGCGACAAGGTGTCAGCCACGCAGGTGGCCATGGCGTGCTGGCCTTCGCGGATTTTGAAGGTCGGCGTGGTCTGCAGCATCTGCTCGAAGGTGTGCAGCGCGTGGGCCGACAGGTCGGCGGGGGAGGGGATGGAAAAGGTCAAGTGGGATCTTTGGGTAGTGCCAGCTCTATGGGCTGGCTTTCAGGCGGGCTCGTGCGCGGTGCTGTGGCTCTGGAGCATAGCCGCTTCGTGCGCGGCCTCATGCGCCTGGATGGTGGCTAGTTCGCTCAGTTGCAGCGTGCTTTCAAAGCGGCGTGGCGCACCACTCAAAGGGTCGGTGAAGGCAATGGATTGCGCCAGCAGTTGCAACGGCTTTGCAAAATTCTGGCTGCCCTCGGGCGTGAGCACCGGGTAAATGCCATCGTTCAGAATCGGCAGGCCCAGCGCGTTCATGTGCACGCGCAGTTGGTGGCGCTGGCCGTTTACCGGCTTGAGTTCATACAGCGCCAGTGCATCGTCGTGCAACAGGGGGCGTATGGTGGTCAGCGCGTTGGGCGGGCCATCGACTTCGGCCTGCTGCATGAAGTGGCCGGACACGGCAATGCGGGTGTGGCGCTGGAGGGGCCAGGGCACATCCGGATTCCAGCGCGCAATGGCGTGGTAGGTCTTCTGCACCACATGGTCGCGAAACAGCGCGGCGTAGGCGTTGCGCGTGGCGGGTCTGCGTGAGAACAACACAATGCCGGCGGTGTCACGGTCTATGCGGTGGATGGGCGCCAGCGTGGTGCTGCCCAGGGTCTTGCCCAGACGCACCAGCAGGGTCTCACGCACGTATTTGCCGCTGGGTATCACCGGCAGAAAATGCGGCTTGTCGACCACCAGCAGGTCCTCGTCCTGGTACAGGATGCGTTCCTGGAACGGGATGTGCGGCTCTTGCGGCACGTCGCGGTAGTAGTACAGGCGCTGGCCCTTTTGCAGCACCGTGTCGGCGCGCACCACGCTGCCGTCCTCGTCCACCACATCCCCGACTGCAAAGCGCTGCACCCAGTCGCTGCGCGCCACCTTGTCAAAGCGCCAGTCAAAAAAGTCCAGCGCTGTGGCCCATTCACCCGCAGGCACGACCACGCAGCTGGGGTTGAGCCCGTCGCGCGGCGGCGGCGGGTTGGGGCGGTAGCGGGCCATGGAAAATATTACACCCGCTCAAACACCACATCCCAGACGCCATGGCCCAGGCGGATGCCGCGGTTCTCGAACTTGGTGAGCGGCCGGTACAGTGGCTTGGGCGCATAGCCCTCCAGCTGCGGGTGGCTGATCAGGGCGCGGTTGCGCAGCAGCGGTTCTGCGCTCAGCACTTCCAGAATCTGTTCGGCATACGGTTGCCAGTCGGTAGCGCAGTGCAGGTAGCCGCCGGGCTTGAGGCGCGCGGCCAGTTTGGCAACCAGACCGGCCTGGATCAGGCGGCGCTTGTTGTGCCGGGTCTTGTGCCAGGGGTCGGGGAAGAAGATGTGCACGCCGTCCAGGCTGGCCAGCGGCAGCATGTTGTCAATCACCTCCACCGCGTCATGGGCGCAGATGCGGATGTTGGCTATCTCGCGCTCGCCAATGCGTTTGAGCAGGGCGCCCACGCCGGGCTCATGCACCTCGCAGCATAGGAAATGGGTGTCCGGCAGCACCGTGGCGATATGGGCCGTGGCCTCGCCCATGCCAAAGCCGATTTCCAGCACCACGGGTTTGGCCGCCTGGGCGGCTGCCTCTTCGGGCGTGGCATCCGCCTTGGCAAAGGGCGCCTGCAGGTCCAGCAGGCTGGTCTGGTAGGGCACCAGGTATTGCGGCCCCAGCACCTCAAAGGCCTTGGCCTGTCCCGCCGTGGTGCGGCCGGCGCGGCGGATAAAGCTCTTGATGGTGCGCATGAAGGGCTTGGGCTTGGCTTCGCCCTCGGTGGCGATCTCGGCGATATCGGTGCTTACAGTGTTCTCGGTGTTCATCAGTGGTTTTCCATGGGCGCTGGGGGCGCGGCCTGCCTGCCCGGCGGGCCGCACAGCGCATCAGTCTTCAGGTGGTGGCGGATGGCAGCGTGGCGCGCCATTGTTCAATCCAGGCCGCCAGTGCAACGCCCCTATTGTCGCGTGTTCCGCAATCCCGCAGGCCCAGCCGCTGCGCGGCCTGGTTCAAGGCGGCCAGGGCGGCCTCGGGCGTGGCGGTGTCCAGGGCTTGTGCGCCGTTCTGCTTGCTCAGCTTCTGCCCGTCCGCCGCCAGCACCAGCGGCGTGTGCAGATACTGCGGTGTGGCGTAGCCCAGGGCTTGCTGCAGCAGGATTTGCCGGGCCGTGTTGTCGGTCAGGTCTGCGCCCCGCACGATGTGGCTGATGCCCTGTGCCGCATCGTCCACCACCACGGCCAGCTGGTAGGCAAACAGGCCGTCGGCGCGTTGCAGCACAAAGTCGCCCACCTCGCCATAAACGTCCTGTTGCTGCGGGCCCAGGCGCCGGTCGCTCCAGCGTGTGAGGATGCCCGGCTCGGTGCGCAAGCGCCAGGCCCGTCCCGTCTTGCCGTGCAGACCGGTGCGGCAGGTGCCGGGGTAGACCAGTTCGCCGTGGCGTGGCTTGTCCTGGCCCCTGGCATGCAAGGCCTGCTCGATGTCCTTGCGGGAGCAGGCACAGGGGTAGGCCAGGCCTTGGGCGCAGAGTTGCTTCAAGGCCTGCTGGTAGAGGCTGCTGCGCTGGCTTTGCCACACCGGCGCTTCGTCGGAGACCAGGCCGCAGGCGGCCAGCTGCTGCAGCAGGGTCTGGTCGGCACCGGGCACGCAACGCGGCAGGTCCACGTCTTCGATACGCACCAGCCACCGGCCGCCATGGGCTTTCGCGTCCAGCCAGCTGGCCAGTGCCGCGACGAGCGAGCCGGCATGCAGGGGGCCGGTGGGTGAGGGCGCAAACCGCCCCCGGTACAAGCCAGCCCCCATGCGGAAATTACGCGACGGTGAGAGCCAGTTCCAGGCCCGACACAAACGCGTCTTCCACGCGGTGGCCCAGGCACCAGTCGCCGCAGACGCCGATGCCGGCCTTGGCATCCCACAGATGCGACACACCCAGGGGCTTCTCGGTCTTGGCATACATCCAGCGGTGCACTTCGGCATGGGCCGGCTCGGCACGGATGCCGGTGACTTCGGCAAAGGCCTTGACCAGCTTGGCGGTGACGCGGGCCGCGTCGTCCTGCAAATGCTCCTGCGACCAGGCGGCGCTGGCCTGCACCGTCCAGCGCTCGATGGCGCCGCGTCCGGGCTTGCTCGATTCGCGCGCCAGCCAGGCGATGCGGTGGTGGGTGCTGCGTGCGGCATTCCACTGCGGACCCAGGGTGGTCAGGCCGGGCTGCACCGCTTGCGGGAAGGCCAGCATCAGGGTCCAGCAAGGCGCCACGGTGGACTTGGCAACCTTCTTGGCAAGGGCCGCAGCCTTGGCCTGGGTGTGCAGCAGCGCGGCGGCTTGCGGGCCGGGAATGGCCAGCAGCACGGCATCAAAGCCGCTGAACACATGGGTGCTGTCATCGTTGCCCCGGGTGCGCAACTGCCACTGCTTGGCGTTGAGGGCGTCTTTTTCGATGCCGACCACACAGGTCTGCAGTTCGACCGATTGGCTGTCCAGCAGCGGCTGGGCCCAGGCCTTGACCAGGGAGCTCATGCCGGGCTTGCCGACCCAGTGCGGTTCGCGCGCGGGCAGGCCGGCTTCGGCCACCAGGCCATGCGAGTCCAGCACCTGCACGGTGTTGGCGCTCCAGCGCCGGCACAGGCCGGGCACGGTGGCCAGCGCCTGTTCAAAACGCGTGTCGCGCACGGTGAAATACTGGGCGCCGTGGTCGAAGCTGCCAAACGGGCTGCTGCGGGTGGACATGCGCCCGCCAGGGCTGTGGCTTTTCTCAAAAACCGTGACGCTGTGCCCGGCTTGCACCAGCGTGCGGGCACAGGTAATGGCGGCCATGCCTGCGCCAACAATGGCGATGCGTCTGGATTTACTCATGCACTAGTTCTCCGGTTGTTTGTTAATTGGTTTGCTTCCTTTATACACGCACCGCGCGGGCCTTTTGCTTTCATGCCCAGTGCGCGCCTGCGATGTATTGCATGGCCCATGCGATGCATTTTTCCGGTGCCATCGGGCGGGCAATGCCGTAGCCCTGCACCGTGTCGCAGCCCATGCGTTGCAACAGTTGTCCCTGGCGTTGTGACTCCACACCCTCGGCCACGACTTCCAGCCGGAACAACTTGGCAATGTTGATGATGGATTCCACCAGCGCCAGGTCGTCCGGATCTTCCAGCATGTCGCGCACAAAGGACTGGTCGACCTTGAGGGTTTGCACCGCAATGCGCTTGAGGTAGCTGAGTGATGAATAGCCGGTGCCGAAGTCATCCAGCGAAAACCGGATGCCCAGGCCGCGGCAGCTCTCGATCAGGGCGTTCATGGCGTGGATGTCGCCCAGCGCCACCGACTCCAGGATTTCAAATTCCAGCAGGGTTGGTGACACCTCCGGGTAGCGCTCCAGGATGCGGACCAATTGCTCCAGAAAGCGGCTGCTCTGAAAGTGCCGGGCTGCAATGTTGACGCTGACCGACCAGACATGGCCCTGTGCCATCCAGCGTGCAAGCTGCTGCAGGGCCTGTTCAATGACCCATTCGCCGATTTCCACAATCACATCCGACTGCTCCACCTGGGGCAAAAAGCTCAGGGGCGGAATCATGCCGTCCTGCGGGTGTTGCCAGCGCAGCAGG
>CANBTQ010000164.1 GCA_947372425.1 Comamonadaceae bacterium
ACGCAACACATTCAGGGAACCGACATGCAACTGGCCGATTTCCTGCTGCGCCAGGCGCAGCCGCTCGAGTGAGCTCAAGCTGACATGCGCGGCTAGGCAGGCCCGGGCACACCGCGCTGCCTGCTGGTTTAGCTGCGGCGCAGATCCCGTGTAAACGGAAATTCCTTGCTGGCGGCCACGTTGATGGTGGCCGGTGGAATCACCATCGCGCCGGGCGTGTGGCCCATGGCGATAAAGCGGGAATGGCGGCGGCTTTCGGCCTCAAAGGAGTTGACCGGGAAGCTCTCGTACGCCAGGCCGCCAGGGTGGGTGACGTGGTACTGGCAGCCGCCAATCGAACTCTTCATCCAGGTGTCGACGATGTCAAAGGTCAGCGGTGCGTGCAGGCCGATGCTGGGGTGCAGGCTACTGGGCGGGTTCCAGGCCTTGTAGCGCACACCGGCCACAAATTCGCCCACCGTGCCGGTGCTCTGCATGGGCAGGGCCTGGCCGTTGCAGGTGACCACGTAGCGGCTTTCGTTGAGGCCACTGACGCGCACTTCCACGCGCTCCAGGGACGAGTCGACATAGCGCGCGGTGCCGCCGGCCGTGCCTTCTTCGCCCATCACATGCCAGGGCTCCAGTGCGTTGCGCAGCGTCATCTCGATGCCCATGCTGTTCACCGAGCCGAGCAGCGGGAAGCGGAACTCGTAGTGCGGTGCAAACCAGCTGGCGTCAAAGGCGTAGCCGGCCATGTTCATTTCGGTCATCACATCATCAAAGTCCATCTTGATGAAGGTCGGCAGCATGAAGCGGTCGTGCAGCTCGGTTCCCCAGCGCGTGGCCGGCGCCTTGTACGGCGTCTTCCAGAAGCGGGCCACCAGCGCGCGCAACAGCAGTTGCTGCACGCTGCTCATGTGCGGGTGCGGCGGCATCTCGAAGGCGCGCAGTTCCAGCAGGCCCAAGCGGCCGGTGGATGAGTCGGGCGAGTACATCTTGTCGATGGAGAACTCGCTGCGGTGGGTGTTGCCGGTGGCATCGATCAGGATGTTGCGCAGCGTGCGGTCCACCAGCCAGGGCGGCATGCTCTGGCCGTGGATCTCGCGGTTCTTGTAGATCTGCTCGATGGCGATTTCCAGCTCATAGAGCTGGTCGTTGCGGGCTTCGTCCACGCGCGGGGCCTGGCTGGTCGGGCCGACAAACATGCCGCTGAACAGGTAGCTCAGAGAAGGGTGGTTGTGCCAGAACAGCAGCAGGCTGGCCAGCAGCTCCGGCTTGCGCAGGAACGGGCTGTCTGAAGGCGTGGCGCCGCCCATCACAAAGTGGTTGCCGCCGCCGGTGCCGGTGTGGCGGCCGTCAGTCATGAACTTCTCGGCCGACAGGCGCGATTCGAACGCGGCGTTGTAGAGGAACTCGGTGTTGCGCACCAGTTCCTTCCAGTTGTTGACGGGGTGGATATTCACCTCGATCACGCCGGGGTCGGGTGTTACTTGCAGCAGCTTGAGGCGCGGGTCGCGCGGGGGCGGGTAGCCTTCCAGCACGATCTTCACTTTAAGTTCTTCGGCCGTGGCTTCGATGGCGGCCAGCAGGTCCAGGTAGTCTTCCAGCAATTCGAGGGGCGGCATGAAGATGTAGAGCACACCCGACTTGCTGCCTATGGCTTCGGCCTTGGGGCCGTTGGCGCGGCGCGGGTCGCGCACTTCCACGCACAAGGCTGTGCGGGTAACCCAGTGGGCAGATTCCTGGCGCTTGGGTTCGCGGGCAAAGTCGGTGGGCTCGGGCTGGGCAACAGCCTGTGCGTTGGCTGCCACCGCGCTGGTGGCGGAACGGCTTTGCTGCAGGCGGCGTGCGGCTTCGCTCTGGGCGGTGCCGGGGCTGGCCAGGTAGGCCGCATCACCGGCGCGCTTGGCACCGGTGGTGCCGCCCACGCCATTGGCGCTGGTGCCTTTTGCACTGGTGCCGGTGGCGGCGGTGCCAAAGGGAGTGCCGGTGTTCATGCCGGGTGCGTAGCGGGCTGCAAAGCTGGCGTGTGCCGGCAGGTTGCCGCGCGGTGCCGTCGGGTCCAGCTCAATCAAATACGGGTAGTCACCCTCGCTGACCCAGGGCAGCGAGTCCAGGGGCAGGCGCAGGCCCATGGGCGAGTCGCCGGGCATCAGGTACATGCGCTCGTCGCGGAAGAACCAGGGGCCGGTGGTCCACTCGGCACCGGTCAGGCGCGGGCCGGTAGCGGGCTTCACGGGCAGCACATAGCCGATCACGGTGTCCAGCTTTTGCTCAAACACGCGGCGCAGGCGCGAGCGTTCCATCTCGTCGTCGAGCTTGCTGTTGAAGGGGTCTACATTGACCGGCAGGCGGCGTTCGCGCCACAGGTAGTACCAGGTGTCTTCGTAGGCGGCGGTGACGTACTTGTCGGTCAGGCCGAGCTTGCTTGAGAGCGTGCGGATGAAGTTGCCGGCGTCGTCGCTGGTGTAGTGGGTGGGGTCGCGCTCGTCGGTGAACAGGGCCGGGTTGCTCCAGACCGGTTGCTTGTCGGCACGCCAGTAAATGTTGAGGGCCCAGCGCGGCAGTTGCTCGCCCGGGTACCACTTGCCCTGGCCGAAGTGCAGAAAACCGCCCTGGCCGTATTCGTCGCGCAGCTTGTGCACCAGCGCGGTGGCAAAGCCGCGCTTGGTCGGGCCTAAGGCCTCGGTGTTCCACTCGGCGGCTTCGCGGTCATCGACGCCGACAAAGGTGGGCTCGCCGCCCATGGTCAGGCGCACATCGCCCGCCGTCAGTTCGGCATCGACCTTGTCGCCCAGGGCCATCACCTCGGCCCATTGTTCTTCGGTATAGGGCTTGGTGACGCGCGGGGATTCGTACAGGCGTGTGACTTCCATCAGGTGGGCAAACTCCACCTCGCTCTTGTCCACGCCGCCTTCGATGGGCGCAGCGCCCGAGGGTTGCGGTGTGCAGGCCAGCGGGATGTGGCCTTCACCGGCCAGCAGGCCGGAGGTGGCATCCAGGCCGACCCAGCCGGCGCCGGGCAGGTAGACCTCGCACCAGGCGTGCAGATCGGTGAAGTCGACTTCGGTGCCGCTGGGGCCGTCGAGCGATTTCACATCGGGCTTCAACTGAATCAGGTAGCCGGAGACAAAGCGTGCCGCCAGGCCGCAGTTGCGCAGCAGCTGCACCAGCAGCCAGGCGGAGTCACGACACGACCCGCTGGCCTTGGTCAGGGTTTCTTCCGGCGTCTGCACACCGGGCTCCATGCGGATGGTGTAGTTCACATCCTTGTGCACCATCTGGTTCAGGTCCACCAGAAAGATCACGCTGCGGAGCTTGGTGTAGTCAATCTTCTTAAGGTACTCGGCTACCAGCGGCGTCATCGGGTCGGCCAGCAGGTAGGGCATCAGCTCTTCCTTCAGCGCGTCGTCATAAACGAAGGGGAACTCTTCGGCCTCGGGCTCCAGGAAGAAATCAAACGGGTTGTAGACCGCCATCTCCACCACCAGGCCGACCGTGACCTTGAACTCCTTGGTCTTGTCCGGAAACACCAGGCGTGCCTGGTAGTTGGCGAACGGGTCCTGCTGCCAGTTCAGGAAGTGGACTTCGGGCTCGACCTTGAGGGAATACGAGATCACTTTGCTGCGGCAGTGGGGCGCAGGGCGCAGGCGGATGACCTGGGGGCCGAGCGCGACCAGGCGGTCGTAGCTGTAGTGGGTGACGTGGTTGAGCGCTGCGTGAATGGACATGGGCGGGTCTTGATAGAGGAGGGTGCTTTTGCCTACAGGGGCTGGTGCAGTTCGCTTCGATGGTACCAATAGTTCATGGTCCGGCCTGAATAGCCGTTGTGTTTCAGAAGCAAGAGACGGGCCATGCCGGCTCTGGCGCTAGGATGGAGGCCATGGATGCCGTAGCCACCGCACACCTGGACTCCCGGCGCAACGGCCCGTTTGCGGCCTTGCTGGGCTGGGTGCTGGGCACCGCCTTGCAGTTGCAGCAGCAGGCGCTGTGGCCCGCATGGCTTTATGGGGCGCTGGCCTTGCCGGCAGCCGTGCTGGTTTGGGGCCTGCTGCGGCGCAAGGCCTGGCGCCTGCGCCTGGCACAGCGCCGGGCTGCGTGGCTGCTGGCTGCCGCGCTGCTGGGTTTTGCTGGCACCGGCTTGCGCTGTGTCGCCTACAACGCACAGGCGCTGGCCCCGGCCCTGGAAGGCAGCGATGTGCTGGTCACAGGCGTGGTGACGGACATGCCGCAGCGCAACGCGTCCGGCCTGCGCTTTTCCCTGGATATTGAATCGGCCACGCTGCAGGGCCAGCCGGTCGCCTTGCCCGGGCGGGTGGATGCGGGCTGGTATGCCAGCGCCTATTACCCGGATGCGGAGCAGCCCGGCGCGCCAGACCAGCCCGGTGCGGTGCGCGCCGGTGAGCGCTGGCGCATGCTGCTGCGCCTGAAGGCGCCGCATGGCAGCCGCAACCCCTTCGGGTTTGATTACGAACTCTGGCTGTGGGAGCGCGGCGTGCAGGCCACCGGCTATGTGCGCGCGGGCGCCCAAGACCCCGCGCCACAGCGGCTGGAGCAGACCTGGCTGCATCCGGTGGCACTGCTGCGCCAGGGCGTGCGTGAGCGCATTGCTGCGCACATCGCGCAGCGGCAAATTGCCGGGCTGGTGGCAGCGCTGGTGGTGGGCGACCAGGCGGCAATAGACCGGGTGGACTGGGATGTGTTCCGCGCCACCGGCGTGGCACACCTGGTGAGCATCTCCGGGCTGCACATCACCATGTTTGCCTGGGGTGCTGCCTGGGCGGTGGGCTGGCTCTGGCGGCGCTCGGCGCGCCTGTGCCTGGCCCTGCCCGCACCCGAGGCAGCCCTGATAGGCGGTGTGCTGCTGGCATGCGGCTATTCGGTGTTTTCGGGCTGGGGCATTCCGGCGCAGCGCACCTGTCTGATGTTGGCCACCGTGGCGCTGCTGCGGCTGTCCGGCCTGCGCTGGCCCTGGCCGCAGGTCTGGATGCTGGCCTGCGCGGTGGTGGTGCTGGCGGACCCCTGGGCCCTGCTGCAGGCCGGCTTCTGGCTGAGCTTTGTGGCCGTGGGGGTGCTGTTTGCCACCGATGGCGGTGTGCTGCGGCCCGCGCCGGATGCCGGCCTGCTGCGCCGCACGGCGGCGCGTGCCGGGGCCATGCTGCGCGAGCAGTGGGTGGTGACCGTGGCGCTGGCACCGCTGACCCTGCTGCTGTTCGGCCAGGTGTCCCTGGTGGGCCTGCTGGCCAATGCCTTTGCCATTCCCTGGGTGACCCTGGTGGTGACACCGCTGGCCATGCTGGGTGTGGCGCTGCCCCTGCTGTGGGACCTGGCGGCGGCTGCCATTGCGCTGTTGCTGGCCGTGCTGCAAGCGCTGGCGGCCTGGCCCTGGGCCACGCTGTCACTCGCCACGGCGCCCTGGTGGATGGCGGCGGCCGGGGTGCTGGGCGGGGTGTTGCTGGTGGCGCGCCTGCCGGCGGGTCTGCGCGGCATGGGCCTGCCCCTGCTGCTGCCGGCCCTGCTGTGGCAGGCGCCCCTGCCACCCGCTGGCGAATTTGCCTTGCTGGCGGCCGACATCGGCCAGGGCAATGCGGTGTTGGTGCGCACCGCCGGCCACGCTCTGCTGTATGACGCCGGGCCGCGCTACAGCCTGGAGAGCGATGCCGGCCACCGCGTGCTGCTGCCGCTGTTGCAGGCCCTGCATGTGCGGCTGGACACGGTGCTGCTCAGCCACCGTGACACCGACCATGTGGGCGGTGCGGCCGCCGTGCTGGCCATGCAGCCGCAGGCCGCCTTGCTGAGCTCGATTGCGGCCGACGACCCGCTGCAGGCGCTGCGCCCGGCACAGCGTTGCGAGGCCGGCCAGCACTGGGTGTGGGACGGTGTGCAGTTCGACATCCTGCATCCGCAGGCTGCCGACTACGCCACGCCGCATGCGCCCAACGCGCTGTCCTGCGTGCTGCGCATCCGCAGTGCCGGCACGGCGCCACAAACCGCCTTGCTGGTGGGTGACATTGAGGCGCCGCAGGAAGCTGCGCTGCTGGCCGCGCGGGCGCCCCTGCAGGCCGACCTGTTGCTGGTGCCCCACCACGGCAGCAAGACCTCCAGCAGCGAGGCGTTTCTGGATGCGGTGCGCCCGCATGAGGCCTGGGTGCAGTCGGGCTACCGCAACCGCTACGGCCATCCATCGCCACCGGTGATGCAGCGCTACCGCGACCGCGGCATTGTGGTGCACGACTCACCCCATTGTGGTGCGATGACCTGGCAGTCCGATCAGGCCGCGCAGGCAATTTGCGTTCGCACAAAGGAGATGCACTACTGGAGCCATCGCGTGCCATAACAGTGCACACTAAAGCCTTAGTATGTTGGTGCGAAGCTTGCTAGTAGATCAATAGAGATTGAGTTCAAGAGGATTTATGCAGAAATTTGACGAGATGTATACCAAGCTGCCCTACGAGTTCTTCTCCAAGGGAGAGCAGATTCGGGACCACTACAAAATTTACGACGAGTGGCTGGCGCGCCAACCCGGCGACATGATGGCCAAGCGGCGCGAAGAGGCGGAAATGATCTTCCGCCGCGTCGGTATCACCTTCGCGGTGTACGGCGAGAAGGACGAGAGCGGTGCCGGCACCGAACGCCTGATTCCCTTTGACCTGATTCCCCGCATCATCCCGGCCCATGAATGGTCGAGCATGGAAAAAGGCCTGGTACAGCGTGTCAATGCGCTGAACCGCTTTATCCACGACATCTACCACGACCAGGAAATCCTCAAGGCCGGCCACATCCCGCGTGAACAGATTGAGCACAACGCCCAGTTCCGCCCCGAGATGGTGGGAGTGGATGTGCCGCACCAGATCTACTCCCACATCAGCGGCATCGACATCGTGCGCGCGCCGGACGCCAAGGGCAATGGCGAGTATTACGTGCTGGAAGACAACCTGCGCGTGCCCAGCGGTGTGAGCTACATGCTGGAAGACCGCAAGATGATGATGCGACTGTTCCCGGATTTGTTCAGCGCGCACCGCGTCGCGCCCATCGCGCATTACCCCGATTTGCTGCTTGAAACTCTGCGGGCAAGCAGCCCGGCAACGACCGCCGAGCCCACGGTGGTGGTACTGACGCCCGGCATGTACAACAGCGCCT
>CANBTQ010000165.1 GCA_947372425.1 Comamonadaceae bacterium
GCGGGTCGATGCATTCAAAGGGCCCACCGGCGAAGGCGGGCGGCGCTGCAAAAACAGGCTGACCACGCCGGCGTCCAGGCCGCTGAAGTCGGCAATCAGCTTGATGGCCTGCGGGCGGCTGTTCTGTGCGAACTGGTCAGCGCGCGTGAGTTCTTCAAACAGGGTGGCAATGGTGTCGGGGTGTTGCGTGGCCAGCGGCAGCGAGGCCAGGTAAAACGAGTTGTTGCTCGACAGGCCGCGCCCGGTGGCCAGGGCGCGCGCCTGGATGGCGAGCTGGGTGGCGGAGTAGAACGGGTCCCAGATGGCCCAGGCGTCCACGCTCTTGCGCTCGAAGGCGGCGCGGGCGTCGGCCGGGGTCAGGTAGATGGGGGTGATGTCGCTCCACTGCAGGCCGGCTTTTTCCACCGCACGCACCAGCAGGTAGTGCGCGCTGGAGCCTTTTTGCAGCGCCACCTTTTTGCCCTTGAGGTCGGCCAGGGTTTTCAGTGGCGAATCGCGCAGCACCAGGATGGCCGAGCTGTCGGGCTTGGGCGGCTCGGCACCTACATAGACCAGGTCTTTGCCGGCGGCCTGGGCAAACACGGGGGGCGCGTCGCCGGTCAGGCCGAACTCCAGGCTGCCCACGGCCAGGGCTTCGAGCAGCTGTGGCCCGGCGGGAAACTCCACCCACACCACCTTGGTTTGGGGGAAGCGTTTTTCCAGCGCGCCCTGTTGTTTGAGGATGACCAGGTTGGCCGCCGACTTCTGGTAGCCGATGCGCAGCAGCTCCGGGGCCTTGGCGGCCGGTGTGGCCTGCGCATAGGCACTGTCCGGAATGGGCGCGCTGAGGCCGAAGGCACTGGCGCTCAGGGCCAGCAGGCGCAGCAGTTGGCGGCGGCCGGCATGGTGCGGGTGTTTGCGTGTCATGGGCAAGTCTCCGGGCGGGCCTTAGCCCAGGTTGACGGGGGCGGCGTGCAACAAGTTGAGCTTCTTGGGAATCAGCTTGAGCTCAAAGAAGGTATCGGCAATGGTTTGCTGCTCGCCCAGGATGTCGCTGGTGACGGTTTTGGTGCCATAGGCGGCGCGGCCCACATAGAGCTCGGTAATGCTTTTGTCCAGACCCAGCACGGTGGCGAGCTCGGCGGCCGCGGCGCCCTTGTTGGCACCGATCCAGGTATCGACGGCGTTGATCTCTTCAATCGCGATCTTCAGCACGTCGGTGTTCTTGGTGGCGAAGTCGCGTGAGCTGAAGTAGTACTGGCGGTTGTTGACGATGCCGTTGCCGTCCACCAGCAGGCGCGCTTCAAGTGTCTTTTGCGCAGCGGCAAGGAAGGGGTCCCAGATGATCCAGGCGTCCACCGCGCCTTTTTGAAAGGCGGCGCGGGCATCGGGTGGTGGCAAGAAGATGGGGGTGACGTCGCTGTACTTCAGGCCGTTTTTCTCCAGCAGCTTGACCAGAAAGTACTGCACGTTGCTGCCCTTGTTGAAGGCAATGCGCTTGCCTTTCAGATCGGCCACGGTCTGGATGGGCGAGTCCTTGGGCACGACTACCGCTTCCAGGTGCGGGCGCGGCACGGTGGCGCCCACATAGACCAGCGGTGCGCCGGCAGCCTGGGCAAAGATGGGAGGGGCTTCGCCCACATCACCAAAGTCGATGGAGCCGACGTTGAGCGCTTCGAGCTGCACCGGGCCGGCGTTGAACTCGGTCCAGGTGATGGTGACACCCAGGGGCGTGAGGCGCTTTTCCAGCGTGCCGCGGCTTTTGAGGATGGACAGCCAACCCTTCTGGTAACCGATGCGCAGGGTGCGCGGGGTGGCTTGCGCCAGGGCGGTGCCGCTGGCGACGAGGGCGACCGAGGCGGCCGCAGTGGCCAGCAGTTGGCGGCGGTTGGGGTGTGCAGAGCTCATTGCGGTATTCCTTCAAAAAAGTCGGGACAAGTCTTGCCCCGGGCTGCTGCATGCAGCCGATATCGGGCGTTGAATAAAAGGGAACGCGGCGGGCGCGTAGGGCGCAGGCGGTGCGGCTAGACGCTACATCGCACCTGCGAAAAATGCACCGGTGCAAAGCGTCCGGCATGGGCCAGCGAAGGCCGCAGTGTCTCGTTGAGCAGGATGGTGACGGCAGCGTCCAGCCGCGCACCAATCTCCGGCGCCACGCTGTACGAGCCTTCAGGCGACAGCGTCACCTGGGAGTCCACGGCGAAGATGCCGGAGAGGATATGGCGCGCACCCAGCGATTGCAGTACCGGGCGCAACGCATAGTCCAGCGCCAGCATGTGGTTGGGGCTGCCGCCGGTGGCCAGGGGCAGCACGGTCTTGCCCTTGAATGCGTCCTGCGGCAACAGGTCCAGAAACACCTTGAGCACGCCGCTGTAGGCAGCCTTGTAGACCGGCGTGGCCACGATGATCACGTCGGCCTGCGCCACCTGGCCCGTGGCCTGGCTGATGGAGCGGTGGCCGAAGTCGGCCAGTATCAGGGCCTGCGGCGACAGGTCGCGCACGCGCAGCCGGTCCACCAGCACGCCACGGGCTTCCAGGCGTTGGCCGGTAGCGTCCAGCAGCGCGGCAGTGCGTGAGCGCTCCGAGGGGCTTCCGGCAATCAAAAGAACAGACATCGTGGGCCTTGGTGGGTGTGACAGCGCGGGCTTATTTCTTGGTGTAGATCTGGTCGAAGCTGGCGCCGTCGGCAAAGTGCTCCTTGTCGGCCTTTTCCCAGCCGCCAAAGGCTTCGTCGATGGTGAACAGCTTGATCTTGGCAAACTGCTTGGCGTACTTGGTCTTGGCTTTTTCAGACACGGCGGGGCGGTAGAAGTTCTTGCCGGCAATGTCCTGGCCCTCTTCGGTGTAGAGGTACTTCAGGTATTCCTCGGCCACCACACGGGTGCCCTTCTTGTCCACGTTCTTGTCGACCACGGCCACGGGGGGCTCGGCCAGAATGCTCAGGGGGGGCGCCACCACATCAAACTTGGCGCCGAATTCCTTTTCCAGCAGATAGGCCTCGTTCTCCCACGCAATCAGTACATCGCCCTGGCCGCGCTGGGCGAAGGTGATGGTGGAGCCGCGCGCACCGGTGTCGAGCACCGGCACATTGGCGTACAGCTTGCCGATGAATTCCTTGGCCTTGGCGTCGCCGCCGTATTTGCGCTTGGCAAATTCCCAGGCCGCCAGGTAGTTCCAGCGCGCGCCGCCCGAGGTCTTGGGGTTGGGCGTGATCACCTTCACGTCGGCGCGGATCAGGTCGTCCCAGTCCTTGATGCCCTTGGGGTTGCCTTCGCGCACGGCGAAGATGATGGTGCTGGTGTAGGGCGCCGAGTTGTGCGGCAGCTTCTTTTGCCAGTCTTTAGCCAGCCAGCCGCCGTTCTTGGCAATCGCGTCAATGTCGCCGGCCAGGGCCAGGGTCACGACATCGGCTTCCAGCCCGTCAATCACCGAGCGGGCCTGCTTGCCGGAGCCGCCGTGGCTTTGCTTGATGGTCACGTCCTGGCCGGTCTTTGCTTTCCAGTATTTGGTGAAGGCGGCGTTGTAGTCCACGTACAACTCGCGCGTCGGGTCGTAGCTCACATTGAGCAGGGTGACGGGCGCCGGTGTCTGGGCGTGCAGGGCCGAGCCCATGCTGATGCCGGCCAGGGCGATGGAGGCGGCCAGTTGCAGGAACGGGCGGCGGGTCAGGGTAGATACGGTGGGGCGGTGGGCCATGGCAACTCCGGAAAATGCAACGCAACAGTGCGATGGGTTGGATTCTGGAAGGGGCGTGCCCAAACAGGAACGACTGAATAGTCACTTCTTAATTACAAATCCGCCTAAGATTAATTGGCACATAACCTTATGTGCTGCCGCGGCCCTGCACCGGCAGGCGACCCCGGTGCGAGAATCAAAACATGACCACCGCCCAGCCCAATTCCTCCTCCGCCACAGCCAGCTACGACGTGCTGTGTGCCACCTTCACCAGGCTGTACCGGCTCAGCCACCTCGGCTCCATTGCCGGCTGGGACCAGGCCGCCATGATGCCGCCCAAGGGCAATGAAGCACGGGGCGCGGCCCTGGCTGAATTGCAGGTGTTGATGCACCAGACCCTGACCGACACGGCGCTGCCCGCACGGTTGCAGGCAGCGGCCGCAGAGCCCTTGACAGCGCAAGAGCGCGCCAGCCTGCTGGAGATGCAGCGCGACTGGCAACGGGCCAATCTGTTGCCGGACCGGCTGGTGGAGGCGCAATCCCTGGCCGGCACGCGCTGCGAACACGCCTGGCGTACACAGCGCCCGGCCAACGACTGGAAGGGATTTCTGGAGAACTTCAGGCCGGTGGTGACGCTGGCGCGGGAAGAGGCGCAGCTGCTGTCGCAGGCCCAGGGTGTGGCACCGTATGACGCGTTGATGGCCAAGTACGAGCCCGGTGCGCAGAGCGCCGACATTGCGCGCATCTTTGGCGCGGTCAAGACCTGGCTGCCGGGTCTGGTGCAGCGGGTGCGCGCCAAGCAGGCCGGTGAAGCCGTGCTGCAGGCGGACGGGCCGTTCCCCATGGAGCAGCAACGCGCCCTGGGTCTGGAGGTGATGGGCTTGCTGGGCTTTGACTTCGAGGGCGGGCGGCTGGACATTTCGACGCATCCGTTTTGCGGCGGCGTTGCCGAGGACGTGCGCATCACCACCCGCTACACCGCGGACGACTTTGTACGCAGCCTGCTGGGCATCATCCACGAGACCGGCCATGCCCGCTACGAGCAGAACCTGCCGCGCGAACTGCTGCATCTGCCGGTGGGGCGGGCCCGCTCCATGGGCATTCACGAAAGCCAGAGTCTGTCGTTTGAGATGCAGCTGGCCCGCAGTGCGCCCTTTGTGCAGTTCATTGCGCCGCTGTTGAACAAACACCTGGGTGCCCAGGACGCGTTTGCGCCCGACAACCTGACGCGCCTGCTCACGCGGGTGCAGCCCGGCCTGATCCGCGTGGATGCCGACGAGCTGACCTACCCGGCGCACATCATCCTGCGTTTCGAGATCGAACGTGCGCTGGTGGATGGTGCGATCGAGGCTGCCGATATTCCGACGCTGTGGGACGAAAAAATGCAGGCCTACCTGGGGGTGGACACGCGTGGCAATTACCGCAACGGATGCCTGCAGGACATCCACTGGCCCGGCGGCAGCTTTGGTTATTTCCCGAGTTACACCCTGGGTGCCATGTACGCGGCGCAGTACTTTGCCCGTATCCGCAGCCTGCACCCCGATCTGGACGCGCGCCTGGCTGCGGGTGATCTGTCACACGTGATGGATTGGCTGAACACCCACATCTGGAGCCAGGCCAGTCTGTGGGAAACCGATGCCCTGGTGCAGCGCGCCACCGGCGAGGCCTTGAATCCGGAGCACTTCCGCGCGCATCTGGAGACGCGCTATCTGGCAGGCTGACGTGGCGGCGCAGGCCAACCCTGCCTTTTCTCCCGTCCCCATGCGTGTGTCGCGGGCCATGCGGCAAGGGCCGCGTGCAGGCATGCAGCCACCTGGTCCCTACGGATCGCGCAAGCTCCGGGGCCGCCTGGCAGTGGCATCCCTCAGCGCCTGAAGTCGGTTTGTGCGGGCCGGCCTGGCAGTTTCAGGCTACTGGTGGCAGCCGGGGTCTCGGCAATGATCTCGCCGGCCTTGAATACCGTGAGTCGGGTGGCACGCAGACGCATGGCTTCCACCGGGTCGTGCGCCTGTAGCAACACAAAGTCTGCCTTGCAACCGGCTTCCATTCCATAGTTTTCCAGCCCCATCACGCGTGCGGCGTTGCGGGTGACGGCTTCGAAGCATTGGCGCATGGCGGCCTGGCTGGTCATCTGCCCCACGTGCAGGCCCATGTGCGCCACTTCCAGCATGTCGCCGCTGCCCAGGCTGTACCAGGGATCCATCACGCAGTCGTGGCCGAAGGCCACGTTGAGGCCGGCGGCCAGCAGTTCGGGCACACGTGTCATGCCACGGCGTTTGGGGTAGGTATCGTGGCGGCCCTGCAAAGTGATATTGATGAGCGGATTCGCCACCACGTGGAGCTGTGCCTCGGCCATCAGGGGAATCAGTTTCGACACATAGTAGTTGTCCATGCTGTGCATGGAGGTCAGGTGCGAGCCGGTGACGCGGCCTTGCAAGCCCAGGCGTTGCGTCTCAAAGGCCAGGGTCTCCACGTGGCGTGAGTGCGGGTCATCCGATTCGTCGCAATGCATATCGACGCGCAGACCGCGCTCTGCCGCCAGTTCGCATAGCAGCTTCACGCTCAATGCGCCATCTGCCATGCTGCGCTCAAAGTGCGGAATGCCGCCAACCACATCCACGCCCTTGTCGAGTGCGCGTTTCAGGTTGTCCAAGTGCTGCTGTGGCCCCTGCGGCCCGCGCAGCACGCCATCCTGAGGAAAAGCCACCAATTGCAGCGCTATGTAGGGGGCGACCCGCCGCTTCACTTCCAGCAGGGCGTCGACTGCCAGCAGGCGCGGGTCGCACACGTCCACATGCGTGCGTATCGCCAGCAGACCTTTGGCAGCCGCCCAGTCGCAATAGGCCAGCGCGCGTTCCACCAAGGCCTCCTGCGTCAACAAAGGCTTCAGTTCACCCCAGAGGGCAATGCCTTCGAGCAGGGTGCCACTCTGGTTGACACGCGGCAGGCCATAAGACAAGGTGGCGTCCATATGAAAGTGGGGGTCAACAAAGGGGCTGGACAGCAGCATGTCCTTGGCGTCTACCGTTTCATGTGCGGGAGCTTGCAGGCCTTGCGTGACTTCCACAATCCTGCCGTCTTGCACAGCAACCGACATGTGGGTTCGCCCGTCAGCCAGGGCAGCGTTGGAAATCAGCAGGTCGAGCATGTGCGCATCCTTTGTGAAAGCACCATCGTAGTAGACGGCAACTCAGCTAGCTAACGCTAAGGATCCTTGTAAGCAAGGAGCTGCCCTGCAGACATTCAATGCGGTCTGCCACTATCCCATCTCTTCCCACAACTTTCTCTGACCTTGTTGAAAACCCGCGTAAACCGTGCCATAATCGAAGGCTGCGCTGATGACGGTGCAGGCGGGAATCGAAGTGAAGTAAGTAAAAAGACTTTACGGAAAAACTTGCAAAGCAGCT
>CANBTQ010000166.1 GCA_947372425.1 Comamonadaceae bacterium
GCGGCGCGCTCCAGCAGGTAGCCGTACTCTTCGGTGGTGAAGTCCGAGAACTGCAGGTAGTGCCGCACCGGCGGCGCGCCCTTGGGCAGGGTGCTGGGCACAGCGGGTTTGAAATAGCTCATGCGGCCTCCTTCAACAAGGCGGTGATCAGGGGGCACAAGATGCTGGCAATTTCATCCGCCTCGGCCACGCTCAGTATCAGCGAGGGCACCAGGCGCACCACGCTGTCGGCGGTGACGCTGATCAGCAGTCCGGCGTCCAGCGCGCGCTGCACCAGCGCGCCGCAGGGCTTGGCCAGGTCAATACCCAGCATCAGGCCCATGCCGCGGATTTCCTTCACGCCACCGCTGGCGATTTCCGCCGCCAGGCCTTGCTCCAATGCCGCCTTCAAATGCGCGCCTACGCGGGCGGCGTTGTCCAGCAGGCCTTCGGCTTCCATGATGCGTATGGTTTCCACACCGGCACGCATGGCCAGCGGGTTACCGCCAAAGGTGCTGCCGTGGTTGCCCGGTTGGAACAGGGTCGCCGCTTTGGGGCCCACCACTACGGCGCCCACCGGCACGCCCGAGCCCAGGCCCTTGGCCAGCGGCATCACGTCCGGCTGGATGCCTGCCCATTGGTGGGCAAACCATTTGCCGGTGCGGCCCATGCCGCATTGCACCTCGTCAATCATCAAGAGCCAGTCTTTTTCGTCGCACAGGGCGCGCACATCGCGCAGGTAGTCCATGTGCATGGGGTTGACACCGCCTTCGCCCTGGATGGCCTCGAAGAACACGGCCACCACATTCGGGTTGTGGGCGGTGGCCGCCTTCAGTTCATCAATGTTGTTGATGGGCACGCGGATAAAGCCCTCCACCAGCGGGCCAAATCCGGCCTGCACCTTGGGGTTGCCGGTGGCACTCAGGGTGGCAATCGAGCGGCCATGGAAGGCCTTCTCATAGACCACGATCTCGGGGCGCTCAATGCCCTTGTCGTGGCCGAACTTGCGCGCCAGTTTCAGCGCGGCTTCGTTCGCCTCCAGCCCGGTGGAGCAGAAGAACACATTGCGCATGCCGGAGCGTTCCACCAGCAGCCTGGCCAATTCTTCCTGCAAGGGGATGTGGTAGTAGTTGGAGGTGTGGATCAGCTTGCTGACCTGGTCCTGCAAGGCCGCCACCAGTTGGGGGTGGTTGTGGCCCACGGTGTTGACGGCAATGCCGCCCAGCGCATCCAGGTAGCGTCGTCCTTCCGTGTCCCAGACGCGGCAGCCCTGGCCGTGCGACAGGGCAACGGGCAGGCGGCCATAGGTGTTCATCACGTGCGGTGAACTGGGCGTAGACAGAGACTTTTCGCTGGACATGCAGGCACTCCGGGTCAATATAAAAAACTGCGGCCCAACGCAGGTTGGGCCGTTGAACCGTGATTTTAGGCGCATCTTCACGGTGCCTTGATGGTGCCTGCCGGCACCACGACGGTGCCTGATTTTCTGGCAGCCCGGTGTCAACTTCAAGACAGGGGAAAGGGTAGAATTCTTGTGCGGTGCAACACTCTTTGTCTTGCCGTAAAGGGTTAGCGCTACTTCAACCGATATGGATTCCTCTTCCGCCAAAAAACTCTACATCCTGGGTGTGACCAAGCAGGGTAAGACATTTCGCCCCAGCGACTGGGCGGAGCGTCTGGCCGGGGTCATGAGCCAGTTCCGTCCGGGCGCTGTACGTCCGGGCAGCCATATCGCGTATTCGCCCTGGTGTGTGCCCACGTCCATCGGCAATGTGAAGTGCGTCATCGTCCACCATGCCCTGCGTGACCACAACGTCATGGCCTGGGATTTCTGCGTGCATTTCGCGCAGGACAACGACCTGCAGGTCAGCGACACCCGGCCCCACGCGCCGGAAAAGCCAGCGTCCTAAGCGCCTGGGCAGCAGCGCGCTCTGTTTCCTCTAGCCCGCCCCCTGCGCGGTCTCTTTCTGTACCGGTACAACGTGCTCTGCCACCCGGGCTCTTGGAGCAGGCAACTGGTTTCGCCCACAAAAAAGCCGTCCTAAGACGGCATCTTTGCTTTTGCTTTACTGACAGCGCACCCGTACCAAACGGCGGACCCCGAAAGGTCCGGGCGATTGCCTAACGGGAGTTAGGCGGCGAGGGCCAAGGCTTTCACCTTGGTGGCCAGGCGGCTCTTGTCGCGAGCGGCCTTGTTCTTGTGGAAGATGCCCTTGTCGGCCACGGTGTCCACCACGGCTTGCATCTTGGCAAACAGTTCAGCGGCTTTGGTCTTGTCGCCAGCGATCACTGCTTTTTCCACGTTCTTCACCGCAGTGCGGTATTTGGAACGCAACGAGGTGTTCGCTGCGTTGATTTTGACGTCCTGACGGACGCGCTTACGGCCCGACGCCAGGCGCGGGTTCTTTTTCTTGGGTTTTCCAGATGCCATGAGTTTTGTTCCTTGTGTCTGCGGATGTTGTCAGCAAAGCCGGCTATTGTAGCAGGCGCGCCGCCGGCCGGCCAGAACGGGCGTCCAGGCGGGCTGTGGGGCCGGGCCCGTCGGGCTACACTGCGGCTTGTGAGCCTACTCAAATCCGCCTCTACCGTCTCCCTGCTAACGCTGGCCTCCCGCATTACCGGCCTGGTGCGTGAGCTGCTGGTGGCTTCCACCTTTGGCGCCAGCGCCATGACCGACGCCTTCAACGTGGCGTTCCGCATTCCCAACTTGTTCCGCCGCCTGTTTGCCGAGGGCGCCTTCAGCCAGGCCTTTGTGCCGGTGCTGGCCGCCAGCAAGGCCCAGCACGGTGACGAGGCGACCCACCGCCTGATTGACCATGTGGCAACCCTGCTTACGGCCGTGCTGCTGCTGACCTGTGTGCTGGGCGTGATTGCCGCGCCGCTGCTGGTCTGGGTCATGGCCAGTGGCCTGCAACAAAACCCACAGGGCTATGACGCCGCCGTGGTGATGACGCGCTATATGTTCCCCTACATCGGCTTCATGTCGCTGGTGGCCTTGTCGTCGGGGGTGCTGAACACCTGGCGGCGCTTTGCGGTGTCGGCGGCCACGCCGGTGTTGCTGAACATTGCCATGATCAGCGCGGCCTGGCTGCTGGCGCCCTGGTTCAAGACCCAGGGTATAGAGCCGATTTATGCCATGAGCGCGGGCGTCATCGTGGGTGGCTTGTTGCAACTGGGGGTGCAGATTCCGGCACTCAAACGCCTGGGGCTGTTGCCACATATCGCCCTGAACTGGGAGGGCCTACGCGCGGCCATCGTCGACCCCGGCACCCGGCGCATCGGCAAGCTGATGCTGCCGGCCCTGCTGGGCGTGAGCGTGGCGCAGATTTCGCTTCTGATCAACACCCAGATTGCCTCGCACCTGCCCACCGGCAGTGTCAGCTGGCTGACCTATGCCGATCGGCTGATGGAGTTTCCCACCGCCATGCTGGGCGTGGCCCTGGGCGTGGTGCTGATGCCACAACTGGCCGCAGCCCGGGCCTCGGGCGATGCCACCCGGTACTCGGCCTTTCTGGACTGGGGTCTGCGCATCGTGGTGCTGCTGTCCGTGCCGTCCGCCATCGGGCTGCTGATGTATGCCAAACCCATCGTGGCCGTGCTCTACCACCGCGGCGCCTTTACCGCCAATGATGTGGACCAGACCATGCTGGCCCTGATGGGCTATGCCGCCGGGCTGGTCGGGTTGGTGGCCATCAAGGTGCTGGCGCCGGGCTATTACGCCAACCAGGACATCAAGACCCCGGTGCGCATTGCCGTGCTGGTGCTGGTGCTGACGCAATTGATGAACCTGGTGCTGGTGCCGCTGTTTCATGTGGCGGGCCTGTCCCTGTCTATCGGTTTGGCCGCCCTGGTCAACGCCGGGCTGCTGTTGACGGGGCTGATCCGGCGCGGTACCTTCAAGCCCGAGCCGGGCTGGGGCCGGTTTTTGCTGCAGGTGCTGGCGGGCAGTGCGCTGCTGGTGGTGTATTTGCTGTGGGCCGGGCAGTCCTTTGACTGGATTGCCTTGCGCAGCGAAAGCCTCAAGCGCGCGGGCCTGCTGCTGCTCACCCTGGGCGGCGCCGCGCTGGTGTACCTGGGGTCGGTCTGGGCTGCGGGCCTGAACCCGCGGCAATTTTTGCGCCGGTAATTGCAGGAGACGCACGAGCGAGCATGGTGATGAACCTTTCCTACGATGTGCCCACACCGCTGGATTACTTTGCCTCTTTGGTGCAGAGCGATGGCAACTTTGCCCTGTTCGAGGCGGCAGTCAGTCTGGCCCAGGATGAATACCCCGAGCTGGACATGCAGGCGGTGCTGGGCGAGGTGGATGGCCTGCTGGAGCGCATACGCCGCCGCCTGCCGGCCGATGCCGGGCAGTTGCAAAAGCTGCGCATCCTCAACCAGTTCTTCTTCAACGACCTGAAGTTCGGCGGCAATCTCAACAACTATTACGACCCTGAAAACAGCTTCATTCCGGTGCTGCTGCGCACGCGCCGGGGTATTCCCATTTCACTGGCGCTGCTGTGGATGGAACTGGCGCAAGGTCTGGGTCTGACGGTCAGCGGCGTGGGGTTTCCGGGCCACTTCATGGTCAAGATCAACCTGCCCATGGGCCAGGCGGTGATTGACCCGCTGAACGGCCAGTCGCTGAGTCGCGAAGAACTGTCGGAGCGTCTGGAGCCTTACCGCCTGCACAGCAGTCTGAGCGACGACATGGAAACGCCGCTGGGCCTGTATCTGCAAAGTGCACCGCCGCGCGACATCATTGCGCGCATGCTGCACAACCTCAAAGAAATCTACCGCACCCAGGAAGACTGGCCGCGCATGCTGGCCGTGCAGGAGCGCCTGATTGTGTTGTTGCCCGAGGTCTGGTCGGAGTACCGCGACCGCGGCCTGGCGCATGCCGAAATGGGCAACACCGAGCAGGCGCTGGCCGATCTGGAGTGCTATCTGGTGCACACCGAAGACCTGGTGGACGTGAACGCCATTGCCGGTCGGGTCGACGAACTGCGGCGCGACCACGAATAGCAGCTGCGGCGTGGGGCATCACCCGGCGCCGAAGTCAGCTGGTTTCTGCTGCTTGCGAGGGCGTGCCGTCCGGCCCGAACTGTCGCCAGGCCCGGCGCAACTGGGTGTCCGAACTAAAGCCCGCCAGCTCCGCCGCCTGCGTCACATTGCGGCCGCTGCGCAAGGCCTGCTGGGCTACGGCCAGCCGGATTTGCCGCAGGTAGGCCAGCGGTGCGACCTGTGCATGCTCCACAAACAGGCGCGTCAGATGGCGTGGCGAGGTGTTGGCCAGATCGGCCATAGCAGCCAGATCCCAGGCGCGCGCCGGGGCCTGCCCGACCGCGTCCTGCACCCGGTGCAGACCGGCATGCAAATGGTTGCGGTAGGCCAGAAACGGCGACAGCTCCGGATCCTGCGGCCCGCGCCGCATGGCCACCACCAGGGTCTGCGCCACCTGGGCCGCCACCGCCAGCCCGCAGACCTGGCCGATGCGGTGCAGCATCAGATCAATGCCGGTGGTGACGCCGGCGCTGCTGAACACCGGCGCGTCGTCCACAAACACGCGGTTGCGCACCACCTGGCAGTCCGGTGCCACCTGCTGCAGCTCTTCCAGATGCTGGTGGTGGGTGGTGGCGCGGTGTCCGCGCAGCAGGCCGGCATGGGCTGCCAGCACGGCACCGGCGCAGATGGTGATGAGTTCCCGCTCACCGCTTTGCAGTTGCAGTGCTGCAAGCCAGCGCAAGGCGCTCTGTGTGGACTTTCCATCGACGGCCAGGCGCTGCCCCGGTTGGCCCAGCAGCACGATCCAGCTGGCTGGCTGCAAGGTGGGGGGCAGGGGCTCCAGCCCGGCAATCACCACGCCGACCGAGCTGATGGTTTGCGGCAGCGGACTGACAAAGCGCAGCCGGAAGGGTGCCGGCTTGCCCTGCTGCAGCATGGCCTGGTTGGCCATGCGCAGGGCCTCGGCGGGGCCGGCCCAATCCAGAATCAGGCTGTCGGGCAATAGCACGAACAGCACGTCCCAACCGGCGGCAGGCGTCATTCCGTGCTGCGGGTCAAGCGCTCGCGCAGGCCTGCGTTCCGTACACGCTGGGTGGATGCCGGGTTGTTGGCCAGTTTCTCGAGTGGGCGGCGTGGGCGCGGCAGCAGTTCACCAGCGCAATTGGGGCAGATGCCTTGCAGCAGGGTGTAGGCGCAGTCGCTGCAAAACGTGCATTCGAAGCTGCAAATGCGCGCCTGGTCGCTGTCCGGCGCCAGATCCTTGTCGCAGCATTCGCAACCGGGTCGGAGTTCCAGCATGGTGTGCTCCTGGTGTTCGGCTCAGACCGTTGCGCCCAGCGCCTGCGCCACGCTGCACACCCGTGCAAAGCGGCCGGCCAGCACCGTGGCAGTGCGGGTCTTGATGTCGGCCGCGCGCAGGGTGGCGCCGTCGGGCTGGGTCATGTCAAAGGTCAGGGTGGCGTCCAGCACGTAGGCGATGTCCCAGCCCAGGTCGGAGGCGTGGCGGGCGGTGGTCTCGCAGCACTGCTCGGTGCGGATGCCACTGATGATGAGCGTGTGGATGTGGTTTTCGGTCAGCCACACCTGCAGGCCGGTGCCCACCAGGGCGCTGTGGCGGCTCTTGGTGAAGGTGGCTGCGGCTGCAAAATCCTGCAGACCGGTCAGCGGGCGCACATGGCCGGAGACCTGCGAAAACGGGTTGCCTGCTTGCTCGGGCGCCTGGCTGTGGAAGATGCGCACGATGGGCATTCCCTGGGCTGTGGCGCCGCTGATCAGGGCGTTCTGGTGTTGCAGGTAGTTGTCGGCCAGGGCCTGGTCCCAGCCCGCGCGCTGGCGGAAGGATTCCTGGGCGTCGATCACTATGAGACAGGTGTGCATGGCTTGTTCCTTGATGAGTTCAGTGAATAAGCCACGATTTTGCCCCGTGCCATGACGGTGCGCCACCCGCAGACCGACAGATGTCGATCATTTTCGGACAAGCCCGCGCGAGGCAGGCCCGGAAGTGGAGCCGTTAAGCGACGACGACCGAAGCCGTGTCACCCTTGGCGGCAATGCGGCCAATGGTGTACACCGTTTCGCCGGCCGCGCGCAG
>CANBTQ010000167.1 GCA_947372425.1 Comamonadaceae bacterium
GGCAGTGGCACTCCAGGCGCAAGCGGAGAATACCACTGCGCACAGCGGTAATACGTGGCGCGGATGGAATAGTTGAAGCGGCAGACGGGTGAACACAGTGTGAATTCAAAAAATACGCAAGCACTAAGTATCTATCAGATTATTTGCTAAAGCCTTTGTGAGGCATGGTACATTTTGACTGCGGCAAAAAAGGTTTTTGCCGGGTTGCTTGGTTCCTATTTTTCATTTAGTTGGAATAATAAATAATGTCAAAACTTATTGATTTGCAAAGCCAGATTGCCAGCCTGCAAAAGCAGGCCGAAGAAATCCGTTCCAAAGAGTTTGAGGCCACCGTGGTCGAAATTCGCCAGAAGATGGCGGCCTTTGGCATAACCGTCAAAGACTTGCAGTCCACCAAAATCAAGGCCAAAACCGGCCGCAAACCCAAGGCAGCCGCGGGTTTCAAACCTGCCAAGGCCAAAAAGGCCGGTGCTGCCGTGGCCGCCAAATACCGCGGCCCCAATGGTGAAACCTGGTCCGGGCGTGGTCTGACGCCCAAGTGGCTGGCGTCTCTGGTGGCCCAGGGTGGTACCAAAGCGCAGTATCTGATCGCTGCCTGAGACAGCGTTTGACGGCTAGCGTGCGCCGGTCGAAAGGCTGGCAAACTGGTGCATGCCTAACAGTTGAAAAAACAGCGACACCAGGCGCGGCAGGCGGATAAACCGCACCTCGCAACCCTTGGCGTCGCACTCCACCACCCAATTCAGCAGGGCGCTGGCGGCGTTGAAATCGACCCGGCCCAGGTGCGCGCAGGACACCGCGAGCTGGTTTGCCGCCATCGCCGCATGGTTGAGCTGATGCAGCGCAAAGGACGCTTCGCCGGTAATGTTGCCCTGTAGTTCACACAGCGCGTAGGGTGTGTCGGTTTCGGTAGTGCCGCTGTGGGCCTTGGAGGCAAGGGTCACCACAAAGCCCGAATGCTCGGTGGCATCGTCGGCTTGCAGCAACTGGCAGCGGGGAGGGGTCCAGCTTGGTGGCGACACCTCAAAGCGCACGCAGTAATCCAGCGCCACCTCGTCAAAAGCCTCCGGCTGCTGCAGTATGCACAGCAGGTCTAGATGCATCAGCCACCATGTGGCATGGCCGGCAGCATCGTCCTGGGTTTGCCGGGCCTTTAAGGCAGCCAGCAAGGCCTCGACGCCAGACCAGTGCAACTCCACGGGCCTGCAGCGCCAGGCATGCAACTGTTCTGCCAGTGCGGGTGCCTGGGCTGCATCCACGTGGCGCAGTGCTTCCCAGTTGATGGCGCATGTCGGCCCGCTGTTCGGGTTGTGTGCCAGGCAGTCGGCCCAGGCCTCTGTATCCAGTGTTTCGGGGCATTGCCAGAGCGGCTGTGCACCGGGCGTGTTGGCCGCTGGCGCATGGGCCAGGCTCTGGGCGGCCACGATGTCCGGCACCGAAAACCATTCGCCCGGGGAGCGGCCGAAGCGGTTGGCATAGTCCAGCGCCAGGGCGTCAAAACGCTCCTGGTCACCGTTGCAGCGGTAAACATCAAACAGCGCAAAGGTGAGCAGTTCAGCGGTATCGGCATCTATGAGTGGGTCTGCCAGCCGCGCGGCCAGAATATCGTGCGCGGCATCGAACTCGCCCTCGGCGTAGTGCAGCGCGGCATCGCGCAGGCAGGTTTCGTCTGCCGACAAGGCCGCTTCCTCTTCTGCAATCGGGATGGGGCCGGATTCGCCGTCTTGTTCTTCGGGTGCGCCGTCGGCTGCGGGGGGCAGTTGGGCGGTGAAGTCGAGCTCAAAATCATCGGCCCACGCGGTGGGCTGCTCCACATCCGGTTGCTCACGTTGCGCGGGTGCTTGGGCTTCTAGCGGTGCGGCCCTGCTGGTTTGCGTCAGGGTGATGGGCTCAGACGGTTTGCCCCACCACTGTTCCAGATGTGCTTCGGCGCCATCGATCTTGTCGAGAATGGATGTGCGTTCCTGGGTATTGCTTTTCTTGCTGCGTGAGAGTGCGGCTGTTACCGTGGCCTCCATCCGGCGGGGTGCACGGATGCCACTGCCTTCACGAATGATTTTGCGCAGATAGCTGAGTTCTTTGGCGCGAATGGCGTCGTTGCGGCGCTTGTATTTGAGAATCTGTTTGAACGAATGCTCTGCCGCCATGGCGGCCTGGACGCTGGTGGATTGCTCAGTGTCTGCGTCGGTTGGGCCGGTATCGCGAAATAGCTGCGCGAACTTGGTTAGTAAACTGTTTGTGGGGCTCTTCGTCACCATGACTCAGTTTACAACGCGACTTGTATACAGATACTGACAGACAACAAAAAGGCCCCGCCATCTGGCGATGGCGGGGCCCTGGTGTGCACAAGCCGTTTATTGCTTGACAGCTTCCACCTGGATGACCAGCTTCACATCCTTGGGAAAGCCCCAATCGACGCCGTAGGCCATACCGAAGGCGGTGCGGTCTATGGTGGTTTCAAAGTCGCCGCCACATACTTCGCGCTTGACCATGGGGTTCACATAGCAGTTGAACTGGTTGGCCTTGAGCGTGACCGCTTGGGTCTTGCCCAGCAGCGTCAGGTTGCCGGAGATGGCAGTCACCTTGTCACCGGTGAAGGTGAACTTGTCGCCGGAGAACTTGATGGTGGGGTACTTGGCTGCGTCAAACAGGTCAGTGCTTTGCAGGTGCTTGTTGAAAGCGTCAAAGCCGGTGTTTACCGAGGCGGTGTCAATGGTGACGTCCACTTTGCCGGTCTTGGCAGCGCGGTCTAGCTGTGCCGTGCCTTCTTTTTTGTCGAAACGGCCACGGTTGGTGGAGGTGCCGAAATGGCCGATTTCAAAGGTCACATAGGTGTGGGCCGGATCGAAGGCGTAGGTGGCGTTTTCGGCATGGGCAACGCTGGCGAACAGTGCTGCGGCGGCCGCGGCGGCCAGAATGGTCTTCTTCATTAAAAAATACTCCTGAGGGTTGAGGTAAAAAAGTGACTGGAATGCGGTTTAGAGCTTGCCCATGCCGCCGATGGCGAGCTTGAACTTGACTTGGACGTCGTCTGCCACCATGGAGGTGTCAGCCCATTCGCCTTCGCCAATCTTGTAGGTCAGGCGCTTGAGGGCGAACTGACCAACGGCGGTGGTCACGCCAGCAGCCTGGGTCAGTGTGACCGGGACGTCCACATCCTTGACGTTGCCCTTGATGGTGAGCTTGCCGCTGACCTGGTACTTGCCGGCACCCAGGCTTTTGACCGCGGTGGACTGGAAGGTGGCTTGCGGAAACTTGGGCACGTTAAACCAGGCGGCCTTGGGCAACTCGGCATCCGATTCGGGTGCACCCAGCGTGGCGCTGCCGGTATCAACGGTGAAGGCAATCTTGGCGGTTTCGGGTTTGGCCGTGTCAAAGCTGATTTGCGCATCAAACTTTTTGAAGTGGCCTTCCAGCGGCACGCCCATTTGCTTGGTAACAAAGGTGATGTCGCTCTGGGCAGGCAGCAGCTTTTGTTGGGCCAGGGCGCTGGCCGGGGCGGTGAGGGCCGTGGCCGAGAGGGCCAGCAGAGCAAGGATGGAATACAGTTTCATGGGGTGTCCAGGGTTGGGTTGGGTTTAGCCACGCAGCGACATGCGCTGCAGCAGGCCGTCGCGGTCCACCAGTTGGTGCTTGAGGGCTGCAGCGATGTGCAGGGCCGCCAGAATGGCCAGGGTGTAGGCGCTGATCTGGTGCCAGGGTTTGAGCAGTGCGGCCAGGGCTTTGTCCGGGCCCACCAGGTCAGGCAGGGGATACTGCCCGAACAGCACCACGGGGAAGCCCGTAGCGGAGGTGTAGGCCCAGCCGATCAGCGGCACCACAAAAAACAGGGCGTATAGCGCGATGTGCGTCAGGTGGTGGGCCTTGAGCTGCCAGTCGGGCATGGCCTGCACAATGTTGCCGGGCAGGGCCGGGGCCGGATGCGTCAGGCGCCACAGCAGGCGCACGGCGGACAGCGCCAAAATGCTGATACCGGCCCATTTATGCCAGTTGAAGAGTTTGAGCCGGGAGGGCGAAAATGGCAGATCCGCCATGTAAATACCAAAGAAAAAAATAGCAACTAATGCTGCTGCAAGTACCCAATGCAAAACAATTGATACTTTGGAATAGCGTTTGATTGCGTTAAGTTCTGACTTCATGACTGAAGTGTAGAGCGCAAACTGTTGCTAATATTTGCTCTAAATTGTTGACTAAGTAGAAATATTTTGAATGTGTCGCGGGCTAGCCGTTGACCATGACCAGCTTGCCCTTGACCGCGCGCGCGCCCATCAGGGCATAGGCCGTCTTGAGTTCCGCCATGGGCAAGGTGCGATCAATCACCGGCTTGATCTTTCCGTTCGCATACCAGCCAACCAGCTCGCGCAGCATGGCTGCATTGGCCGCCGGCTCGCGCTTGGCAAAGTCGCCCCAGAACACGCCCACCAGCGAGGCGCCCTTGAGTAGCGCCAGGTTCAGCGGCAGCGCCGGTATGCTGCCAGCCGCAAAGCCCACCACCAGGTAGCGTCCGCGCCAGGCAATGGAGCGGAAAGCGGCCTCGGCCAGGTCGGCACCGACGGGGTCGTACACCACGTCCGGGCCCTTGCCGCCGGTGAGTGCCTTGAGGGCTTCGCGCAGGTTTTCGCGGCTGTAGTTGATGGTGGCATCGGCACCCAGCGCAGCGCACAGGGTGCACTTGTCGTCACTCGAGGCAGCGGCAATCACGCGGGCGCCCAGAGCCTTGCCGATCTGGATGGCGGCGGTGCCCACACCACCGGCCGCGCCCAGCACCAGCAGGGTCTCACCGGCCTGGAGCTGGGCCCGGTCTGCCAGCGCATGGTGCGAGGTGGCGTAGGTCATGATGAAGGCAGCGGCATCCACCAAGCCAAAGTCGGGCGGCAGCGGCAGGCACAAAGCTGCCGGTGCCAGGGTGTGGGTGGCAAAGCCGCCGGTACCACTGAGGCAGGCGACATGCTGGCCCACCGCGAGGTGGCGCACGCCTTCGCCCACCGCCCGCACAATGCCGGCGTATTCCGAGCCGGGCACAAAAGGCAGGGGCGGCTTCAATTGGTATTGGTTGCGCACGATCAGCAGGTCCGGAAAATTCAGGCTGGCGGCCCGGATTTCCAGCAGTACCTCACCCGCCCCGGGCGCGGGGGTAGGCAGTTCGGTCCAGACCAGTTCTTCTACCCCGACGGGGTTGCTGCAAAGCCATGCGTGCATCGTGTGCTCCTGAAAATGTAGGCCCATGATAGGCGGCCACAGGCCCCCACCTACAATCGAAGCCAACTACTGCACACCATGAAAATTCTCATTTCCAACGACGATGGTTACCAGGCTGCGGGCATCGTGGCACTGTACGAGGCGCTGAAAGACGTGGCCGAGGTCGAGGTGATCGCCCCCGAGGTGAACAACAGCGCCAAGTCCAACGCGTTGACGCTGCATTCGCCGTTGTATGTGCACCGCGCAGCCAACGGGTTCCGCTATATCAACGGCACGCCGGCGGACTGTGTGCACATGGCCCTGTCCGGCCTGCTGGACTACCGGCCGGATTTGGTGGTGTCGGGCATCAACAATGGCGCCAACATGGGTGATGACACCATTTATTCCGGCACCGTGGGTGCGGCCATGGAGGGCTACCTCTTCGGTGTACCGGCCATCGCCTTCTCGCAGGTGGAAAAAGGCTGGAGCGAAATCGACGCGGCGGCGCAGAAGGCCCGCACCATCGTGGCCGAACTGATCCAGGGCCGGCTGGTGGGCGACGCGCCCTGGCTGCTGAACGTGAATATTCCCAACCGACCGCTGGAGGCCATGAAGCCGGTGCGCCTTTGCCGCCTCGGCAGGCGCCATGCTGCGGAGCGTGTCATCACCCAGACCAGCCCGCGTGGGGAGACCATGTACTGGATCGGCGGCGCCGGCCTGGCCATGGACGACGCCGAGGGCACTGATTTCCATGCGGCGGCGTTGGGCCATGTGACCATGACGCCACTCAAGGTCGACTTGACCGACCATGACAACCTGGGCTACTGGGTCGATGCCGCGAAGCGCCTGGGCGGCGCGTTGGCGCCCGAAGCCGACCACGACCCGGACGCTGGTCGCGTGCGGGCACCGTCATGAGCGGCGGCAAGGCTCCGGGCGGCGACCGCCCCCGCTTCCCGGCCCGCCTGCCCACCGTGGGCACGCCACCGACGGCGCCTGCCCGCGCGGGGGCCAGCCCTGCCCGCAAGGCACCGGCCGTGGTACCGGCGTCCCTGCCGGCTGCCCGATCACTGCCCGCGGGCAGGCCGCTGCCGTCACCTGCCGCTCCCGGCATGGCGCGGCGGCCGGTCGCCGGCACGGCCCCCCAGCCCGCGAGCTGGGATTCCGCCGCCGTGCGGGCACGCATGGTGCAGAAGCTCGAAGCCCAGGGCATCGACCATCCGACCGTGCTGCAGGCCATGAACACGGTAGAGCGACATCGGTTTGTCGACTCCGGCCTGGTCAACCAGGCGTATGAAGACACGAGCCTGCCTATCGGCCTGGGCCAGACCATCTCCAAGCCCAGCGTGGTGGCGCGCATGGCTGCACTGCTGCTGGGGGCCGAGGCCGCGCGCAGCGGCCCGCCCGCCCGCCTGCTGGAGATCGGCACCGGCTGCGGCTACCAGGCGGCGGTGCTGGGGCTGCTGGCGCGCGAGGTGTATTCCATCGAACGCTTGCGCGGCCTGCATGACAAGGCACGTGCCAACCTGCGGCCGTTCCGCATCGCCAACGTGCATTTGCTGTTCGGCGATGGCATGGAAGGTTATGCCAAGGGCGCGCCCTATGCCGGCATCATTGCCGCGGCCGGCGGCGAGGCCCTGCCCGACGCCTGGTGCGAGCAACTGGCCGTCGGCGGCCGGCTGGTGGCACCCATGGTCACGCGCGGCGGGCAGCAGGCGCTGGTGGTGGTGGACCGTACGCCGCACGGATTGAAACAGACTGTGCTCGAGGACGTGCACTTTGTCCCCCTAAAATCCGGCATTGCTTGAACAGGAAAAAATTTATGCAGGCCATGCGCGGACGGTTCTGGGGCACAACGG
>CANBTQ010000168.1 GCA_947372425.1 Comamonadaceae bacterium
GAGATTCTTGCGTGATGGTCTACCGGGTGTCGCGCACAAATTCGCAAATGGTGATTTCTGCGTCTTCGGATCGACGACCAACAGAGTCTCCAACATAGCGCGCTGCGCTGAACTGAGACGGCCACACACTTCGGCCCATTGAGCTGAGTTTGTTTTGCTGTGCCAGGTGCCGGCGAGCCGACGTAACGTTGCAAGTGGCGGCAATTCGAAGTCATGCCGAATCAGTGCGTCAATCGCCGAATTCATGATGTCAGCTGGATCGGTACGCGCTCGCGCAGTTTTGCACATCGTCGTTTGTGCCAAAGCACGTCCCTCGACTCCCCAAGCACTCACTTTTAAGCGACTGAGGATTGCTTGACGATGCCGATAGTGCGTTCGGATCGGGCAAGTTAGAGTGGCATCGAAATCGATGGCCATTTTTCGAGCGACGTACTCAACTGCCGCAAGCGGGACATCGCCGACAGATAGAAACCGCCCAATGGTTTGGAAAATTTTAAGATGCACCAGCAATGCCACCCGGGTCTCTGGTGTCCTCGCCACGCTTGGCGCCCACTTGCGCTCATCGAAACTTGGATTGAAGAGCTCCTGCAAATCGCCTGGAGTCAGCGGATCAGGTAGTTCTGGATAGATTACGCTTGCCGAGGTGGTGGTCATACGGTGCCCAAAGTGTCAGGACCGCGAACCTTAACAAGACTAAAACAGCGTCGGCGCTATGCCAAAAACTAGAAATCTAGGCTGAGTGGCCGATTTTGCACGAATCTTACCGGCGGGCCATGGAGCTCCTACAGGCGGGCGTCGACTGTTCGGTGATCGCGTTGTGGCTCGGTCATGAATCAATCGAGACCACGCAGATCTATCTTCATGCCCATCTCGCCCTCAAGGAGGCAGCTCTCGCAAAGCTTGAGCCATACAAGCAAAGCAAGCAACTTCGCTTCCGCGCTGAAGATCACCTGCTCGCCTTTCTCGAAGCGCTGTGATTGGTCAGACTATGCCGAATCGATCACATGCCGACTACGGTGAATCCGAGGAGAGGCGAGCCCATTCGGCATATTTCGACGTGCGGCGTAGTCTGCAAAGTTGCATGGGCATGACCCATGGGCGTATCTGAAGGACGTTCTGACTAGACTGCCCTCGCACATGAACAGCCGCATCGAGGAACTGCTGCCACACCGCTGGCAACCACAATCCTGAATCAGCGGCACGGTCAAGATGCCGTGCCCAGCCGCTTACATACCAGTTATCAATAGCGCCTTTGCGAATGTCAGTTCGTTACGAACATCATCCCCCCCTTGCAGGACCAAAAAACTGGATGCGATTCTTGCCCGCAAGTTTGGCCTGATACATGGCTTGATCGGCCTGACGCAACAGCTGGTCCGCCACTACGTCGCCGGCCTGAGGATAGAACGTCACCCAATGCTGGCCGAACAATGCAACAACTGGTCTGCCAGGGGCACCGGCGCCGCTGCGGCTTGCAAAGGCCGGTTAAGCAGGGGCATGCAGTCGGCGGTGCTTCCCAGGTCGATCAACACCGCCACGAACTCGTCGCCCGCGATGCGCGCCAGCGTGTCGCCTTCGCGCAGGGTGGCTGACATGGTTTGCGCCAGTACCACCAGCAACTTGTCCCCAACATGTTGGCTATGGCGGTCGTTCACGTTCTTGAAACCGTCCAGATCGTGGGGTTTTAGTTCAATCGCAACACGCCGGGATAGCTTTCGGTCTCGCGAATGAGTGCAGAGACATCGCGGCTGCTTTGGACGCCTGTGACCAGATCGACAGTCACCAGGCGGCGTGCGGTGTTTTTGCCGACGGCATCAAAGTCAAAGACAACCGCGGCCACCCGCTTATCGCCGACTTCGCTCACATAACCCTTTACCTGTGCGCTGCTGGCGCCGCTGGCTTTCAGGTCGGCCACCAGAGATACCTGCCGTCCTGCTACGTCCAGTTGCATCAACTTGCCATTGCTGGTGCCGTACACCAGTGCGCCGCTCTTCAGAGCCAGCATCTTGGTGGAGGGCACATCGGCTAGTCCCTTGACCAGTGCGGTCACCACCGGCTTGGCCTTGCACAGATCGGCGTCCGTTACGCCTTTGTCGACTTCAAAGATCGCGCCCTGGTCGGCATCCGCCACCTTGGCCGTCGCCAGGTACATTGCCTGGTTGGTGGCCGAGTAGGTGGCGCCATAGACGATGCGGTGCGCATTGCCAAAGCCGGCCTGCGCCGGGCCAAAGGTGTCGGAGTGGCGATAGGCGGCCGGGCTGTCGGTGCGCATGCAGGCCAGGGTGGTGTCGGCGTAGCGCTTGGCGCTATCCACATTGGCCCTCCAGAACGGCAGGTAGAGTGCGGCGCTGTTGCGTCCCGCCAGTGCAAAGGGCTCGCGAGGGAAACTATAGGCCTCGCTCTGCTCGGCCTTAAGGGGCACAACCTTGCCGGTGCTGAGGTTGACCTGGTTAAAGGCGCGGTAATCACCAAAACCGTCATTCAGGTTGTACACAATGGCTTCCCAGACGGTGCCGTCATCCAACTTCACCCGCTCTTGCGAGAAGGCCAATATGGAAGGGTCTTGCCCCACGGAGCGCAGCACCTGTTTGGTCTTGAGGTCCAGCCACACATAGCCTGGGGTGGAGCGGTCCATGCCCGCACCGCCCGCATAGCCGCCGATGCCCGCAAAGGCTGCGGCCACGCCGGAGCGCACTGCGGGAGCAGCCCGCAACACGCGGCCCAGGGCCTGGCCATTGCCCAGGTCGAGCAGTGGGCCGACCGGGTGGGCACCATTTTTCGGGTCCAGCGGAAAGCTCTTGGTTTGGCCGGTGGCACGGTCGTACTTGTTCAGCACTGCGGAGTAGCCTTTCACCATGGCGCCAAACCAGACCACGTAGCGGTCGGCCATGGGTTCGGTCATGGCCGCACCTACGGCCGGGTCACCCAGAAACATGCGGCCGGTGCTGGCCATGTCGCCCTTGGCCAATACGCGCTGGAAGTAGCCGGTGGCAGGGTCCAGTTCCTCTAGTGTCGAATCGGCCGTGCAGGGGCTGAGAGCGTCGCTGGCGCAATCTTCGTTGTAGTCACCGCCATTGAGAAATAAGCGCCGTGAAACCAGGGACGAGGTGGCTCCGCGGATGAACTTCTTCTCCGGATAGAAGCTGTTGAGTGCGGCCTGCTGGGTGAAGAAGGCGTTGCTGGTGTAGTGGAAGATGCGCGGCGGCGAATCGGGCGGAGTGGTGGAGCCATTCAGACCCGAGCACAGTGCGATCGAGTCGCCCTTGAGGTTGAGCGGCAACAGGCCTTGCAGGCGGAAGCACTGTTCCGCCGCGCCAAAGTACAGCGCACCGGACGTATTGCCAGCGTCATAGAAGTCCATTACACCGCCGCCCACCGTTTCCGTGGTCCAGCGGATCGCCTGCTTTTGGGTGTCCCAGTAGATCTGGCGGCCCAGCGACAGGTCCGGGTTGATGGGGGTGTAGCCATTGCTGTATGTCCACGGCTTGGAGAGGTCGCTCGTGTCCCCCGGGCGCAGCGCGAACATGCGGCCGCTGATCCGGTCCAGGTGTTTGCCGCCGGAGGTGTAGGGCGCGCAGTTCCCGGGCTGCGTCGGGTTGCTGGTAAGGTCCACGTCATAGCCCAAGCCGTTCACGGCCATATAGACCACGGCATTGCCCGATACATCCTTGCCCCAGGCCATTTCACTGATGTGCGTGTCGCCGTTGCCGCGCAGGGAATTGCAGTAGTTGCCCTGCGCTTTTTCGTAATCAAAGAAGCTGTAGACCAGGCTGTCTTGCAGGTAGTTGGCACTGCCTGGGTCCAGATTCACCTGGATCAGTGCACCGCGGTCATCCACACCACCGTAGCTGGCCCGCAGCAGCAGGGACTTGCCGTCCGGGCTGAGCAGGGGACGACGCAGAAAACCGTTGGGCGCCTCGAAAGTGAAGGTGTCGCCATTCAATCCGGTGACATCGGCGTAGCTGCGGCGCACAAAGCTCTTGAGCGTGGTGATGGTGTCGGTGGATGGGTCAAAGCTGATTAGTACGCCCAGCTTGTCTGCACCCGAGCCCTCCAGCACCGCGTAAAACTTGTTGTCCAAGCTGTTAAAGACCAGGCCGTGACCCGTCTGGCCATCGACCTTGTCGATCCAGGGGGTTCCATCGAAGCTGGCAAAGCTGGCTTGCGCGTCGCTGGCAGCGGGCGGCAGGTCGGCGATGGCACCTAGCAGATTGGCACCGCCGTCAATGCTGGTCAGCAGCATGTGGCTGGCGACGGCTGCGGTGCTGTTGCCACTGGTTCCGCTGCCGCCACTGCAAGCGGCAAGCCAGGCAGCGGACAGACATGCGAGGGCGAGCGCGTGCAACCGGCGTGCTGTGGACGTGGACATAGGCATGGTGGACTCCTGTTTCAATGCGTTCGTAAAAATATTCAGGCTACTGGCGCCGCAGGGGCAAAGGCCAGAGCCAGGCTGGGGCGTATTTCTGCAAGGCATTCACTGGCACTGCCACCATGTACCGCAGCGCGGCGGAAGCCCACGTAATACAGACTCCATACGGCATAGCAGCGTGCGGGTATGTCACTTAATGACTCGGCCTGCATCCAGTCGGCAATCGGCTGCAGCAGTTGCAACACCTGCGGGAGGATGAGGGCTTCGTACTTGCTGCTCCAGGTCCAGCCATAGGCGGCGCCCAGTGCGCGGATGGGCAGATAGTCGATATCGGAGCGGTACAGCTTTTCAAGGTATTTGCAACTGCGCTCGAGCGCGGTCTTGCCCTTGATGCGGGCCACCATGCCCGGCAGTTTTTGGATCTGCTCTTGGTTCAATGCAACAATGATTTCTGCCAGGATGTCGCTTTTGGAAAGCTCCAGGCGGTACACCTGTGTGGGCTGTCGGCCGACCGCCTGCGCGATCTCCCGCATGCCAACCGCGTCATAGCCCTTTTCAAGAAACAGGGCGCGGGCAGCCTGAATGACTTCAAGGCGCAGATCGTCTTTCATGACGGTACTCTCTGTAATGGTGATGCGGGTACCAACCGTACCAAGCCATCGCGCAGTGCTAGGTTTGGCCCCTTGGCTTCGATGTGTCCACTGCCTATCAAATGGTCCAGCCGGGCCTGGAAGAACTGGTCACCTAGCAGGTTGGGGGAATCGCATTGGCCCATCGCCAGGCCCAGCACCTGCCCCTGGGTTCTCCAATCCGGGGAGCAAGCAGCCATGAGTAAGGGATCGTAGTAGTCGACCGGCGCACCGACTACCCGTCCTAGCTCCAGGCGCCTGAGCGGTCCACAGCGCTCACGCATGCGCACGAAATCCAGTGCCTGCGCATGCCGCTGCGACACGCTCATCCGCCGGCGTGTGGCATAGAGCTGGGCTAAGCGTTGCGGCTCGAGCATGGCCACAAAGTCTTCAGGCACTTCGACACGAAACATGGGCTCCGGCCGCCTGACAAGCTGCTCACAGGCCATTGCTACAAAGACGGCATCACCCACATTGCCAGCACTCCAAAGCACCACCGCGTGCGCGCGTGCGCGCTCAATAGCGCGCGCCCTGCTGTCATCTAAGGGGCCCTGCGCAAGATCCTCCGCAATAGCTATCACCGTGCCTGGCATACCATGCAAATCACAGGCTGCCTGTACGCAACCGGCACCACTTTCACCCAGTACCAGATGCACGGGCTTGGGCACAACACGTAGTCCGGATGACGATTTGACCATGTGCTACTTCTTGGCCCGGCCGGTGGCTGCGGCCATCTTGCGTTGGTGGTCGATGCACTCCTGCATCGACAGCTGGTCGTCGTTGTTGGTGTCGGCCGCTTCAAAGTAGGCCATGCGTGCCACCACCACCTCCTTGAAAGAGAGCCTGCCGTCGCGATCGGTGTCCGCGCTTTTGAGTCGCTCCACCATGCCGCGCCCCATGCCGGGAATTGCGGCCAGATCAGCGATCAGCACATAGCCCTCGGCGTCGGCTGGCAGGGCGCGCCAACCGTTCACCAAGTCCTGGTGAAGCTCGTCGAGCGAGACATAGCCGTCGTGGTTAAAGTCCGCCGCCATGCAGGCGGCCTTCAAAGTCTCGGAGGCGTTGGGTGCTGCCTGCGCGGAAAGGGCCAGCCCACTGAGCAACAACGTGTGGAGCAATTTGTAAATCTTCATGGTCTTGTCTCCTTACCACCACCAGTTTTGGTTGGTACTGCCATTGCAGCCCCAGGTCACCACGCGCTGGCCGTTGCGAGCCTGCCCTTCCCAGACCGCCATGCATTTGCCATTGAGATCGCTCACGATGTCGCGGCCTCTGGCCCGCCAGCGCTGGTTGGCAGCGCCCGAGCATGGCCAGACAATCAAGTGTGCGCCGTCATTGGCGTTGGCGTTGGCTATGTCCAGGCACAGATTACCCATCGCAATCTCGCCATTGCGGCCCCAGTTGAAGCGCTGGTTCAACGGCCCATTGCAGGTCCATATCTGCACCGCCGAGCCGGGGTGAATGGCTCCACCCGATTTATCTACGTCCAGGCACAAACCGCCGACGCTTCGAAAGGCGCTGCCGGATGGCGCACTAGGCTGTCCACCGGACCCATGGTTGCCGTTGTCGTTGGCGGGGGCTTGTTCGCTCTTTTTGCTGTTGTGGTTGGCCAGCAGCGCCAGACCGGCAATGGCGGCAACTGCTGCTATGGCCAAGGCCGCGTTGGAACCACCGCCCTGGGCTGGCGGTGTCGCGTGTGACACTTTGAAGCGCCCGCCGCAGTCTGCGTCCACCCACAACTCTTTAGCTGATAGGTCATAGCCCCAGCTGCGCCCGAAGCGGCAGTTACCGCGCAGCTGCTGCACCAGTTCCACTTGCGAGACGTTGTCTGGCAACCGGTAGCTGTTGCCGCCGCCGTTGGACACCAGCTTCACTTCCATATCCTGCGCACGCGCGCCGGTGGGCGTTAGGACCATAGACAAAGCGGTCAACGCAACGCTGCCATTTTTAAGTAAAAGCTTCATGTTCGG
>CANBTQ010000169.1 GCA_947372425.1 Comamonadaceae bacterium
AGAAAATCCGAGCCATCCACCAGGCGCGCAATCACCTCACGCACGTCATAGGGCTCGCGCTCGTCGGCGGGGACTATGCCCATCAGTTCTTCGGCGGCAAGCAAGGGTTCGGCATAGGCAGCAGGCACGGCCGCCGCGTCCCAGCGCAGTTTGTCCACCAACTCGCGCGTCAGGGCAATGGCGTGGGCGTCGTCTTCGGTCAGGTACTCGCCCAGACCGGTGACCTCGGCATGGGTCTCGGCACCGCCCAGCTCTTCTTCGGTGGCGTCCTCGCCCATGGCGGCTTTCACCAGCGGTGGCCCGGCCAAGAAGATGCTGCTGCGCCCCCGCACCAGCACCACATAGTCCGACAGGCCCGGCAGATAGGCGCCACCCGCCGTGCTGGAGCCATGCACCACCGAAATCTGCGGCACACCGGCAGCCGACATGCGCGCCTGGTTGGCAAAGCTGCGACCGCCTTCAATAAAGATGTCGGCCTGGTACATCAGGTTGGCGCCGCCGCTCTCCACCAGATAGATTACCGGCAGCTTGTTTTCCAGGGCAATCTGCTGCGCGCGCAAGGCCTTCTTCAGACCCATGGGTGACACCGTGCCGCCCTTGACGGCGCTGTCGCTGGCCGAGATCAGGCAGCGCTTGCCGGCCACCACGCCGATGCCGATGATGCTGCCGCCACCCAGCACGGCCTTCTTGCCATCGTCGTCATGCATGTTGAGGCCGGCCAGGCGACTGAGTTCCAAAAACGGCGAACCCCGGTCCAGCAGGCGTGCCACCCGTTCGCGTGGCAGTAACTGCTTGCGCTTGGCAAACTTGTCGGCCTTGGACTGTGACTCGGCAATCACCAGGCCTTCGAGTCGCTGCACCTCGGCCAGCAGCGCCACCATGCGCGCCGTGTTGGCGGCGAAGGCCTCGGAGCGCGGGTTGATGCGGGAGTTGAGTGCGGGCATGGCGGCAGACGGGTGGGCAAAGTTGTCGGATTAAAGCCCGTGGTGACGTTAACGTCAACCAAGTTCCGCATAGGTAGTTTCACTAGGGCTTGCGGCAGCTGTGCACTGCTAGCATCCAAGGGCCGCACCGCACAGGCGTTCTGTGCAGCCCATTTTTCCAACCCCGCAAGGTAAAACCCATGTCACTTGAATCCGCAACCCAGGCCATACGCAGCAAAGTAGGCGACGACAGCGGGCTGGACGCCACGCTCAAGTTCGACCTGGGCGCTGACGGTGTCATCGTGATTGATGGCAAGTCCACGCCCAACGGCGTGTCCAACACCGACGCCGAGACCGACTGCACCGTGGGCATCACGCTGGACAACCTGCAAGCCATGCTGGATGGCGACCTGGAGCCGGCCACCGGCTTTATGGCCGGCAAACTCAAGGTGAGCGGCGACATGGGTGTGGCCATGCGCCTGCAACGCGTGATCTGATGGCCCGGTCGGATGCACAGGCCTTTGTCGAATCGCACCAGGACGAGGCCACCACCCAACTGTTCGGCATTACCGAGCTGTGCAAGGAATTCGGCGTCAGCCTGCGGGCACTGCGTTTTTATGAAGACAAGGGCCTGCTGGCGCCGCGGCGCGTCAATGGTGCCCGGGTCTACACGCGACGCGACCGCGCCCGCCTGTCGCTTATCCTGCGCGCCAAAGCCATCGGCTCGTCGCTGGCGGAAATCAAGCGCTACCTGGACCTGTATGGCGACCACGGCGAGGGGCAGAAGAAGCAGGTGCAGTTTGTGATTGACCGCACCGATGCCGAGATTGCCGCGCTGGAAATCAAGCGCGCCCAGATAGACACCACGCTGGCCGAGCTGCGCGTCATCAACGCCGCCTGCCGTGAGCACCTGAGCCGCCGCAAGCCCGCCTAGCGTTCACACCCGGGTGGCAGAATGGGTGCACTATGCACACTGACTCCCTCGCCGCCTGGACCCACGACCACGTTTTTGACCAGACCAATCCCCTGGCCGAGCGCAGCACCCGCCTGGTGATGTGGATTACCGCCGCCATGATGGTGGTGGAGATTGCGGCGGGCTGGTGGTACAACTCCATGGCCCTGCTGGCCGACGGCTGGCACATGAGTTCGCATGCCGTGGCCATCGGCCTGAGCGCCTTTGCCTACTCGGCCGCACGCCGCTATGCGCAAGACCCCCGTTTTGCCTTTGGCACCTGGAAGATCGAAATCCTGGGTGGCTTTGCCAGCGCCATCTTTTTGCTGGGTGTGGCTGCGTTGATGATTTTTGGCTCGACCGAGCGCATCCTGGCGCCGCAACCGATTCAGTACAAAGAGGCGATTGCGATTGCCGTGCTGGGCCTGCTGGTCAACATCGTGTGCGCGCTGATTCTGGGCCAGGCCCACCACCATGACCACGGGCATGGCCACGACGCGCACCACGGCCACCACCATGATCACCATGACCACGGTCACGGCGAGCACCAGGACCTGAACCTCAAGTCGGCCTATATCCATGTGATCGCCGATGCCGCTACCTCGGTGCTGGCGATTGCCGCGCTGGCCGGAGGCTGGCTGTTTGGCTGGTCGTGGCTGGACCCGGTGATGGGTCTGGTGGGTGCGGTGTTGGTGGCGGTGTGGGCCAAGGGCCTGATCGTGGACACGGGCCGGGTGCTGTTGGACCGCGAAATGGACCACCCGGTGGTGGAAGAAATCCGCGAGGTGGCAGAAGCCAGTGGCGCAGGCACGGCCGCTAGCCGCGTCACCGACCTGCATGTCTGGCGCGTCGGCAAGAACGTCTACTCCTGCGCGCTGAGCCTGGTCACACAAGACCCGGCGCTGACACCGGCCCGGGTGCGCGCAGCCCTGGCCGTGCATGAAGAAATCGTGCATGCCACCATCGAAATCCACCACCACCCCGAAGCCCTGCGCAGCTAAGCGCCCCGCCCCATGACCGCCCTGCCCACCCGCGTCTGGAGCCAGATACCGCGCGGCGTGTGGGTGCTGGGTTTTGTCAGCATGCTGATGGACATCTCATCCGAGATGATCCACAGCCTGTTGCCCCTGTTCATGGTGACGGTGCTGGGCACCTCGGCCCTGACGGTGGGGTTGATCGAGGGGCTGGCCGAGTCCACCGCGCTGGTCGTCAAGGTGTTTTCGGGCGTTCTGAGCGACTACCTGGGACGCCGCAAGGGCCTGGCGGTGGTGGGCTACGCCCTGGGCGCCCTCACCAAACCACTGTTTGCCCTGGCCGCCTCGACCGGCACCGTGATTACCGCACGCCTGCTGGACCGTGTGGGCAAGGGTGTGCGCGGCGCACCGCGCGATGCGCTGGTGGCCGACATCACGCCGGCCCACCTGCGCGGTGCAGCCTTCGGGCTGCGCCAGGCGCTGGACACGGTGGGCGCGTTTCTCGGGCCGCTGCTGGGTGTGGGCCTGATGCTGCTGTGGGCCAACGATTTCCGAGCCGTGTTCTGGGTCTCGGTAGTGCCCGGCCTGCTGGCCGTGGCCCTGCTGCTGTTTGGCATCCGCGAGCCCGACACGGCGGACACAGTGCGACGCCGCAACCCGGTCACCCGCGCCAATTTGCGCCGGCTGGGGCGCAGCTACTGGTGGACGGTGGCCGTGGGCGCCGTGTTTACGCTGGCGCGCTTCAGCGAGGCCTTTCTGGTGCTGCGGGCCCAGCAAAGCGGTGTCGCGCTGGCCCTGGTGCCGCTGGTGATGGTGGCCATGAACCTGGTGTATTCCGCCTCGGCGTACCCGTTTGGCAAGCTGTCGGACCGGGTCAGCCACAGCGCCCTGCTGCTGACGGGCCTGCTGGTGCTGGCGGCAGCCGATCTGGTGCTGGCCAGCAGCACCGATTGGCGCGCTCTGCTGGCCGGCATCGTGCTCTGGGGCCTGCACATGGGGCTGACCCAGGGCCTGCTGGCCGCCATGGTGGCCCATAGCGCGCCGGCCGATCTGCGCGGCACGGCCTACGGATTTTTCAACCTGCTCAGTGGCCTGAGCCTGCTGATTGCCAGCGCCCTGGCCGGCTGGCTATGGGACACCTACGGCGCACCGTTTACCTTTTACGGCGGCGCAGTCCTGTGTGGCCTGGCGCTGCTGTGTCTGGCATGGCGACCGCGTGAGCCCCGGTCCGCCAGCGCCTGACGGGTTTGTAACGGAATGTTCCAGTGCTGGCGCAAGCCGGTCCGCGCCCGCACAATGCTGGCAAACAGAAACAACTGCCTTGCTAACCGCAACACTTTTCGTCTTGGCGCTTGCCATGGGAGCGACGATAGGGGTCTTGACCGCCCGGTTGGCGCGTGCACGAAAAGTGCAGAGCCACTTGCAACAGGCCTTGACCGCGTTGCAGTCAAGCGAGCACGCACTCAAAGAGCGCGCCTATTACGACCATCTCACCGGGCTGGCCAACCGGGCCCTGCTGGCCGACCGCTTCAATCTGGCCATTGAACGCTCCAAGCGCAGCCGCGTGCCGTTTGCCGCGGTGATGATAGACCTCAACAACTTCAAGTCCATCAACGATTCGTATGGCCATGCCGCCGGTGACCAGGTGCTGGTCACCGTGGGAAAACGCCTGCTGGAGACCGTGCGTGCCTCCGACACCGTATCCCGTCTGGGCGGGGATGAGTTTGTGCTGCTCATCGAATCGGTGGAAGACCGGCATGAACTGGCCCACATCGGCCAGAAGCTGATCAACCTGCTGGACAACAAGGTGAGCCTGGAATCAGGCGAGGCAGTCAGTGTGGGCGGGAGCCTGGGCTTTGCGGTTTACCCCGCCGACGGCGACAGCATGGAGACCATGCTGGAAGTTGCCGACCAGGCCATGTACGAGTGCAAAACCTCAGGCCTGATGCCACTGTTCTAGCGCCTGCGGATGTCAGGGGGCAGGGCCGGACACCGAATAGAAATACGACAGGCGCTGCTGCGGATTGAGCCACTCCAGCACTTCAATCGGAAGTGTGGATGGCCGGATCGCCTCGGCCACCTTCAGGTCGGGTTCGTCAGCCAGATTCAGGGTGGGCGCCTCGTCGCGGCTCACTTCGGGGCTGTAGATCAGCACCTGCGGCTGCAGGCTGGTGGCACCCGGCGACACCACCAGCGCCAGCGTGCCGTCACTGAGTTGCACCACGGTTCCGGGCGGATACACACCCAGCAACTTGATCAGGGTACTGAGCAATCCCTTGTCGAATTTGCCAACCTGGTTGCGGAACAAATGTGCCAGCGCCTCGCTGGGCATCAGCGCCTCGCGGCCGGTGGCCTCCGGCGTGCACAGCCGGTCGTAGCGGTTGACCAGGGCCAGAATGCGGGCGGCACGGCTGAGCTCGTGCTTGTTCTTGGGGAATCCCGAACCATCAATGCATTCGTGGTGGTCCGCAATCACCGCCAGTGCTTCGGGCGTAAAGGCCCCGGACTCGGTCGCAAACTGCACGCTGAACTGCACATGCTGGCGATAAAAATCTTCTTCAAATTTCTTGCGCGCAGGCGACTGCAGGATGGCCGGCGGTATCTGCGTTTTGCCCCCGTCGTGCGCCAACGCGCCCAAGGCCAGGTCGGAGAGTTCGCGCTCGGTCAGACCGGCCTGCTTGCCCACCAGCATGCACAGGGTCATGACGTTGAGGGCGTGAAACTGTGGCCCCTGCCCCTTCTTGTCACCCAGCAAATGCAGCAATATCTCCTGCCCCTTGGCAATCGCCGACGCGGTCTGGCGGGATAGCTGCGACAACTGGGCACCGGCCGTCTTGGGTGAGCGCGACAGGTTCAGCAAGGCCTCACGCGTACCCCGCGCAGCCTCTTCCCAGTTTTTGTCGGCGCGCGCAATCGCATCCCGTTGTGCGCGCAGTTTGGCCTTCTTGGCCTGCTCCAGGGCCTGAACCTCTTTCATGAGGGCGGCTTGCTCCAGCTCGGCAGCCGAGGCTTCGGCAGCCGTCTGCACTGCAGGCTCGCTGCGCGGCTTGGGCTCGGCCCGGCTCATCTCGGGGTAGTAGTACAAGCGCCCTTCCACGTGGTTGGCGCGGATCATGGCGATCTCCTTTTCCGAGCTCACCATGATGCGGCTGGTCAGAAAGGGATGGTCGACCCAGCTGATATCGAGCCAGATATACAGGCCGATCACCACTTGGGAGGGTTCAATGGGTACGGGGGTACCGGGCTTTTTCCACATGCTGCGAATATAGCAAGGACTCAAGTGGGCGCCCGAAAGAATAAACCCGCAAAAAAGGCCTGCTATTGCAATCAACAGCAGGCCTGAAGCGGGTCTCAGACGACGGCAGGTAAGTAAATGGTAGGCCGTGAGTGACTTGAACACTCGACCAAAGGATTATGAGTCCTCTGCTCTAACCAACTGAGCTAACGGCCCAACCGAAGGCGAGATTGTAAGGGCTGGCGGCGGTGCACTGGCCGGTCAGGCGGCCCACAGACTGATGGCGGGAAACTGGGCCGCAAAGTCCTTGTTGTGGCGCTCGATCAGGGCGTGCAGTGCCATCAGCGTGTCAAACGGGAAGGCCTGGCCACCATCGCCCTTGTTGGATTGCAGCAAGCCAGTCACATAGGGGGCGAATTCGGTACGGCCCCAGCAGGCGTTGAGCTTTTCGCCCATGGCGGGAAAGGTTTCCTGGATTTTCTGAATATCTTCGTTGCCCTGCATTTGCGGTGCCACGTCCGGATGCAGCTTGCCATGCAGTGTGTCCAGTCGCAACAAAGCCTTCAGTACCTCCAGGGGGAACCCCTGCTTGGCACCACTCTGGGCGGCTTCCAGCAGTTCCTTCATGTAGGGTTTGAATTCCGGGCTGCCCCACAGGCGCTTGATGTTGGCTCCAAACATGGGAAAGGCATTGCTGACCAGCGTGTAATCGGGGTGGTTGGTAATCATGTTTTATTTGTGGTGGCTGAGCGCGTTGCTCATCAGCTTGGAGGTAATGTCTACGATCTGGATCATGCGTTCATAGGGCATGCGGGTCGGGCCGATCACGCCCAGGGTGCCCACCACCTTGCCATCCACTTCGTAGGGGCTGCT
>CANBTQ010000170.1 GCA_947372425.1 Comamonadaceae bacterium
ACGCGCACCACGGCTTCGAGGTAATTCATGATCTGGTTCCAGGGCAGGAACGCGCGGATCAGGCTGCCAATCACCGGCGTGCGGCCCATGCCGCCGCCCACCAGCACCTTGAAGCCTAGCTCGCCAGCCTCGTTGTGCTTGAGGTGCAGGCCCACGTCATGCCAGTAAGTGGCCGCGCGGTCGGCAGTGGCGCCACTGATGGCGATCTTGAACTTGCGCGGCAGGAAGGCGAACTCGGGGTGCAGCGTGCTCCACTGGCGCATGATTTCGGCAAACGGGCGCGGGTCGGCCAGTTCGTCCGGGGCCACACCGGCCAGTTCGTCGCTGGTGATGTTGCGGATGCAGTTGCCGCTGGTCTGGATGCCGTGCATGTCCACGGTGGCCAGCAGGTCCATCACATCGGCGCTTTTGGTCAGCGGAATCCAGTTGAACTGCACGTTCTGGCGCGTGGTGAAGTGGCCATAGCCCACCGGCAGGTGCGTGGTTCCCCAGGTGGCCTGCGTGCCAATCGCCTTGTCAAACACTTCCTTGGACGGATGGTCGAACTCGCGCGCAATGCGGGCCAGTACGCGCAGCTGGCGGCTGGCGAGTTCACCGTAGGGCACGGCCACGCGCAGCATGGGGGCGTAGCGCTGGATATACCAGCCGTTTTGCAGACGCAGCGGCCGGAAGTCGTCGTCGCTCAGGGTGCCGGCGATATTGCGCTCCAGTTGGTCGCGGTGCTGGGCAGCGCGGGCGCGGATAAATTGCCGGTCAAAGTCGGTGTATTGGTACATAGGTCAAAAAGTCCGCTTAAAACTCTGCATTACAGAGCGATGAGTTTCAGGCCTGCATAGGCCAGCAATAAAGAAAGCAGGGAGCGAATCAGGCGCTCGGGCGCCTTGGTCGTCAGGTGGGAGCCAATCCAGATGCCGGGCAGTGAGCCTGCCAACAGCGCGATCAGCATGTTCCAGTCCACCGTGCCCAGTGTCGCGTGGCCCAGGCCAGCTACCAGGGTCAGCGGCACGGCATACGCAATATCGGCCGCAATGATGCGCGGCAGCGGCAACAGCGGGTACAGAATCATCAGCACGGTGACGCCAATGGCGCCGGCGCCGACGGAGGTCAGCGTTACCAGGGTGCCAATCAGGGCGCCAAACAACAGAGGCAACAGCCAGTGCTTGGGCGTGGCAGCCAGGCGCTCCTGACCGATGGCGACCGACACCGGACTGGACTTGCCCCGTATGGCTTTGTACAGCGTGGCAGCCGCGGTCAGCAGCAGGGCTCCGCCCAGCGTAGAGGTCATCACGGCCTGCACCTTGGGGTCGGCCGGGCCGACGGTGTGCAGGATGTAGAGGGTAATCAATGAGGCGGGAATGCTGCCGGCCGACAGGTTGCGCACCACCGGCCAGTCAATGCGCCCCGAGCGCGCCAGCTTGATGGTGCCGCCCATCTTGGTAAAGGCCGCAAACAGCAGGTCGGTGCCCACGGCCAGGTAGGGCTTGATGCCAAAGATAAAGATCAGGATGGGCGTCATCAGCGAGCCGCCACCGACTCCGGTCAAGCCAACAATGGTGCCAACAACAAAACCCGCAACAACAAAAGCCAATTCATGCATCGGGGCTAATGTAGTGGCCTTTGCTTAGATCAAGAACGATATTTTGGCTATACCGATATGCGCAGTTTGAATAAGCTTTCGCGTTTTCAGTATGTGCCCCGCAACTCGCGCATGCGTTCGTCAAAGTAGCTGCCCACGGTGTAGCGCTCCGACAGCACCACATCACGGCGCGGGTGCAAAAACAGCGGCAGCGAAATGCGCGACCGGTTGGCCGCCGCGCCCACAGGGTTCAGCACGCGGTGCACGGTGGACGGGTAGTACTGGCCCGAGGCCTCGGCCAGCATGTCGCCAATGTTGACGATCAGCAGACCGAAGTCGCAGGGCACATCGTGCCAACCACCGTCCTGGCCCATCACCTGCAGACCCGGTTCGGTGGCGGCCGGCAGGATGGTCAGCAGGTTGATGTCGCCATGGGCTGCGGCGCGCACGGCACCGGGTTCTTCCTGACCGGTGAGGGGCGGGTAGTGCAGCACGCGCAAAAGCGTGTGGTCGCTGCCCTCCAGCATGCGCGGCAGGGGCATGGAGTAGCCGGCCTTCACCGTGTCGGGGGAGTAATCTTCCACCCATTGCAACAGGGTGCAGGCCAACTGGCTGCCCAGGTGGTGGTAACGGCGTGCCGCGTCCGACACTTCTGCAGGGTAGCGGCCCCAGGGGTAGATGTGGAAGAACTCCTTCACATCCTTTTTGCTGTGGTTCTTGGCGGTCTCCGACACACTGGGCGGGAAGTAGCCATCGTGCTTGGCCGGATTGTGCGGATAAAGGTGCTTGGCTTCGCTGTGAAAGAAGGCCAGCCACTCGTCGTAAATGCCCTGCACCAGGGCCTGGTCCAGCGGATGGTTCCTGAGCACGGCAAAGCCGGTCTCGTGCAGGCTGCGGCAAAAGTCCTGCGGGGCCGTGGTGCTGGAGAAGTCAACAATGGGCAAATGCATGGGTGTCTCGCAATCCGCTGGAATTAAAGGGCCGGCAGCCAGGCACGCATCAGGGTGTCTTCCAGCACCTGGCGCGCGGCCTTGGCATCCACCTGCATGCAGGCGTGGGTAAGCGGCACATGGGCGTCCCAGCCGGCTTGCGGGTAGTTGATATGGCGCCGGCGCAGCATGGTCTGGCCTTGCGCCAGTCCGTCCACGGCCACCCGCACCCGACCCGACTCCAGGGTGAACAGCTCCGGATTGGTGAGGTAAATAAAGGCCAGCACATCGTGGCCAAAGCAGCCATGTATTTTGGCTACGTGGGGATACAGGTCGCTGTAAAAGTCGGCATAAAACTTCACGGCATGCAGCAGGGTGTCGGTGGCTGCGTGCTGGTGGTGGCGGGCAATGTCGGCAAACAGGGTCACCGGCAGGATGACCTGGTGCGTCACGTCCAAGCCCACCATGGTCAGCTTCCAGCCGGCGGTAAACACCAGGTCGGCGGCGTGCGGGTCGTTCCAGATATTGGCCTCGGCCACAGGCGACACATTGCCCGGCTCCAGCACGGTGCCACCCATCAGGATCACTTCGCGGATCAGTTTGGGCAACTCGGGTGCCAGCTTGAGTGCGGTGGCCAGATTGCCCAGCGGCCCCACGGCCACCAGCGTGATCTCGCCGGGATGGGCGCGCGCCATGTCCACGATGAACTGGGCCGAAGCGCGCGGGTCCAGCGCGTTGGTCGTGGGCTGGCGCGTCACCAGATTGCCCAGGCCGTCATCGCCATGAATGAAGTCGGGCGGTGCTTCCGAGGCCTTGAACCAGGGCTTTGCCACGCCCTGGGTAACGGGCACATCAAAGCCGGCAATCGCCGTGAGGTAGAGCGCGTTGATGGCGGCCTGCTCAACGGTGACATTGCCAAAGGTGGTGGTAATGCCGACCACGTCGACGCCGGTATGGGCCAGGGCGTAGTAAAGGGCCATGGCGTCGTCCACGCCGGGGTCGGTGTCAAAAATAACTTTGCGGGGAACGGTGTTTTGCATGGATGTCATTCGTGAAGGCCGCAGTGTGCGCGCAGGGCGGCCAACGCGCCCGCGTGGTTGATGTCGGCTGATTGGCTGATCAGGGCCAGCACGTCTGCGGCCTGCGGGATACTGCTCTGCGCGCCCAGGCGGGTGCAGGCCAGGGCGCCGGCGGCACAGGCGTAGCGCAGGGCTTCGGCCATGCCGTGCCCCCGGCTGAGTGCGGCACCCAGGGCGCCACAAAACGTGTCGCCCGCGCCGGTGGTGTCAACGGGCTGGATGGCATACGCAGCCTGCAGATGGATCTGGCCGCCATGCCGGGCACAGCATCCGTGTGCGCCCAGGGTCACCACCACCGTGGGCACCTGCAGGCGCTCCAGGCATTCGGCCACGCTGCCCTCGCATTGGGAAACCACGGCCAGTTCGCCTTCGTTGACCAGCAGAATGTCCACCAGGGCCAGCAATTCGGGTGGCAGCACGCGCGCCGGTGCCGCGTTCAGCACCACCTGCACACCGGCTGCGCGGGCCGCCGCCGCATAGGCCGTGACCGAATCCAGCGGGATCTCTAACTGCAGCAGCAGATGGCTAACGCCGGCCAGCGCGGGCAGATGCTGGGCGCGCAAGCTGCTGTTGGCGCCGGGCGCCACAGTAATGGCGTTTTCCCCGGCCTTGGACAGGCAGATAAACGCGGTGCCGGTGGCCTGCCCGGCATCCCGCACGATGTGCATCTGCACCCCGGCACCCTGCAGTGAGCTTTCCAGCGGCGTGGCAAAGGCGTCGTTGCCCAGGGCCAGCAGCATCTGGGTGGGCACACCCCCGGCGCGGGCGCAGGCCACGGCCTGGTTGGCACCTTTGCCACCGGGAAAGGTCTGGAAGTCGCGCCCCAGCACGGTCTCACCCGGGCGCGGGATATGGTCGGCACGGACCACAAAGTCCAGGTTGGCGGAGCCTGCTACCAGAATCATTGCGGACCTCCTTGCTGCGTAAAGCGTTGTATTGTGCCGTCTAATCGCAGCATGCCCATGAACCGTAGCAAACCCTATGTCGCCCTGGTTGGCGGCGCCAATCTGGATATCTCGGCCCACACCCACGCCAAAGCCCTGGCGGGGGATTCCAACCCGGGGCGCATCCACTGCAGCCCGGGTGGCGTGGCGCGCAATGTGGCCGAAAACCTGCTGCGCCTGGGTGTGGAAACGCGTCTGCTGAGCGTGCTGGGAGACGATGCGTTTGCAGCGGTGTTGCGCCAGGCCGCGGCCACCATCGGGCTGGATCTGGGCGCCTGCATCACGCTGCCGGGGCAGCGCAGCGCCACCTACCTCTCGCTGCACGGTGCCAACGGCGACATGGATGTGGCCGTCAATGACATGGACATTCTGGAGCAGCTCACACCCGCGGTGTTGGGCCGCCACGCCGGTCTGCTGGCGGCCGCAACTGCGGTGGTGGTGGACTGCAATGTGCGGCCCGATGTGCTGCAGTACCTCTGCAATGCCGAAGGCGCCCGGCCGGTCTTCGCCGAGGCCGTGTCAGTCGCCAAATGCCACAAGCTGTTGCCGGTGCTGCCGCGCCTGCACACACTCAAGGCCAACCGCATGGAGGCACAGGCCCTGTGTGGCTTGGCTATTGACTCCCCGCAGTCGGCTTGCGCGGCGGCGCTGTCCCTGCACCGGCTGGGTGCCCGCCATGTGGTGATCAGCCTGGGTGCGGATGGAGCGGTCTGGTGCGATGCCCAGGGCCGCACCGGGCACCGCGGCGTGCGCCCGGTGCAGATGGCCAGTGCCACCGGGGCTGGCGATGCGCTGCTCAGTGGCCTGGTCTATGGCCATTTGCAGGGCATGGCACTGGACCTGTCCCTGCAGTGGGCAATGGCCTGTGCGGAAATCAGCTTATCCAGTACATTCGCCAATTCACCTGAACTGTGTGTGTCCGCCGTGCGGGCACGCCTTCTGCAAGAAACTACATGACCAGCCAAGCCTATTTGGATATCGCACCCGACGTGCAGCACGCACTGGCCACCGGCCGTGCGGTGGTGGCACTGGAGTCCACCATCATTTCGCATGGCATGCCCTATCCGCAGAATGTGGCCACGGCCCTGCAGGTAGAGGCCGAGGTGCGCCAACACGGTGCTGTGCCGGCCACCATTGCCATCGTCAACGGCCGCCTCAAGGCCGGCCTGTCGCACGAAGAGATTGAACTGCTGGGCCGCGCCGGCCACGCCGTGACCAAGGTCAGCCGCCGTGACATTCCGTTTATCGTGGCCGGCAAGGCCAACGGTGCCACCACCGTCGCCGCCACCATGGTGATTGCCGCCATGACCGGTATCCGCGTCTTTGCCACCGGTGGCATTGGTGGCGTGCACCGCGGTGCGCAGGAAAGCTTTGACATCTCGGCCGACCTGCAGGAACTGGCCCAGACGCCGGTGGCCGTGGTGTGTGCCGGCGCCAAGTCCATTCTGGATCTGCGTCTGACACTGGAATACCTAGAGACCCAGGGCGTGCCGGTGGTGGGCTACCAGACCGATGCCTTGCCGGCCTTTTTTACCCGCGACAGTGCCTTCCAGGTGGACTACCGGCTCGACAGTGCCGCAGACATTGCCGCGGTGCTGAAGGCCAAGTGGGCCATGGGCCTCAAGGGTGGCATGGTTGTTGCGAATCCGATCCCCGAGCAATACGCCATGCCGCGCGCCGCCATTGACCAGGCCATTGACCAGGCCCTGCACGAGGCCACGCAGCAAGGCATTGCCGGCAAAGAGTCCACGCCATTTCTGTTGGCGCGGGTATGTGAACTAACCGGGGGTGACAGTCTGGCTTCGAATATCCAACTGGTGCTGAACAACGCGCGCTTGGCTGCGGCCATCGCCACGGCGTACACCACGCCCTGAAGCAGGTCGCACCATGGCACGCCAAAAAATCATTATTGATACCGACCCTGGGCAGGACGACGCGGTGGCGATTCTGCTGGCGCTGGCCTCGCCCGAACTGGAGGTGCTGGGCATTAGCGTGGTGGCAGGCAATGTGCCGCTGGCCTGGACCGAAAAGAACGCGCGCAAGATCTGCGAACTGGCCGGCAGGCCCGAGACCCGGGTCTATGCCGGAGCCAGCCGCCCGATGCTGCGCGCACTGGTAACCGCTGAGCATGTGCACGGCAGCACCGGCCTGAACGGCCCTGTGCTGCCCGAGCCCAGCATGCCCTTGCAGGCGCAGCATGCGGTGGATTTCTTAATTGAGGAAATCCGCCGCCAGCCGGCCGGCAGCGTTACGCTGTGCACCCTGGGAGCGCTGACCAATGTGGCCCTGGCCC
>CANBTQ010000171.1 GCA_947372425.1 Comamonadaceae bacterium
CCCAGCACCGAAGGCAATCTGGGTGATGGCCTGGCCGACCTGCCGGCCTGGCTGCGCCACGGCGTGCCCATGGCCATCGGCTCGGACAGCCATGTCTGCCGCCAGTGGAACGAAGAGCTGCGGTGGCTGGAATACGGCCAGCGCATGCAGCTGCAGGCCCGCAACGTGGCAGCCGCGCCGGGCAATGGGCAACCCGCTACGGCGGCACGCCTGTTTGAGGCGGCGTTGTCGGCAGGTGGCACGGCTGCGGGGCAGCCGCTATGGGGCTTGCGCACGGGTGCGCGGGCCGACCTGCTGGTGCTGGACCCGCAGGCCAGCGGCCTGCTGGGCATACCCGCCAGCCATGTGCTGGACGCCGCCGTCTTTGCCTGCGACCGGTCCGCCATTCGGGATGTCTATGTGGCGGGGCGGCAGGTGCTTGCGCAGGGCCGACATGCTGCGCAGGACCGCATCGCGGCCCAGTTTGCCCAGACCATGGACACGCTCTGGAATCCGCTTCCCGCCCTGCCCGCACAGCCGCCCGGATAAAGCGCCCACGGGCCCGGGCGGCGGGAGCGGGCCATTACCGCTGGGGCGCTGCGCCCGGCGCACCCGCCACCGGGGCCGGCCCGGCGGCCTGAATCTGCTGCTGCAGTTCGGCATAGCGCGCCGCCCTTGCGCCGCCCAGGGCAACAGCCTGCGCAACCGCTGCTGCTGCCGCTTCCAGTTGGCCCAACTCCAGTTGCACCTGCGCCAGGTTGTTCCAGGCATCGGCAAAGTCGGGCTGCACAGCAACTGCCTGCTGGTAGGCCTGCGCGGCGGCGGCCAGCTCGTGCAGCGCATAGGCGCTGTTGCCCAGGCCGAACAGCAACGCGGGTTGCGCCGGCCAGCGCTGCAGCGCCGTGGCGTAGGCCTGCTGCGCGGCCTGCGGCCACTGCGGCTCCAGTGCCGCCACGCTGCGCGCAAAGGTCTGCGCATCGGCCGTGACAGGCAGCTGGTCGGGTGGCAGGGCCAGCATGGCCCAGTCACCACCGCGTGCCCAGGTGCGCTCAAAGGTGAACAGCGACATCTCCATGCGCGCGGTCTCGCCGGAGTGCAGCGTGAGGGTGTTGCGGCCCAGGTCATAGCCGGTGACCACGGCGTAATGCCAGACCGGATAGATGGGCAGTGACAGGTTCTGGAACACCAGCACCGGATGGCCCGCGGCCACTTCCTGCAGCAGATCTTTCAGCACCGGTTGCAGGGTGTAGGCCAGCAGCCCGCGCTGCCGCGTGGCCGCCAGCATTTCCACCTGCAGCGAGCCCTTGCGCGCCGGCAGATAGACCTGGCTGACCAGGGCATCGGGCGTAACGGCAACCCCGGCGGCGGTCATCACCATGGCCAGGGCGGCAGGGCCGCACTCGTATTCCTTCTGAGCAAAAAAGGGCACGGCCGGCAAGTCGGCCTGTTGTGCCACGGTGCTGCCATATTCACCGGCACGCAGGCGTGTGACCTGCGGCGTGGCGCAGGCCGTGAGCAGGGCACAAACAAGAACCCCCGCAACAGCGGGGGCGCAACGCAGGCAGCGCAGCAGATTCATCGCACCGATCGGGTGAACGGAAACACCTTGGTCAGGCCCAGGATGTCGGTGATCAGCAGCACGATGAAGACGGTAAACACCACGCCCAGAATGTCACCACCGGCCGGTGCCTGGTCTATGCGACCGGACAGCGTGGCCACTTCATCGTCGGTCATGGCCTTGACGCGGTCTTGCGCCTGCGCGGGGCTCAAACCACGGCTGGCCATTTCGGCGCGCACGTCTTCACGCGCCAGCACGGCATTGACCTTGGCACGTGCGTCGGTCTGGCTGGGCGATGCAACCGACTCGGCACTGGACACCATGCCGGCGCTGGCCGCCATGGGCATGCCGAGCAGGGTGGTGGAAGCAATCAGGGCGGAGGCAGTCAGGCGTTTGAACAGTTGCATGGGGAAGTACATGGGTGAAAAGGCCCAGCATAGGCGCTTCATTCCCAATGTCAAAGCGCATTACGTCTATAAACAAATAAAGTGCCCAAAGCGCGCCAGCGCACCGACAGGCGCTATTGCAAGGCTGCGCTCAAATCACCGGTTTTTTCACGCACGCCGGGCAGCGGCTCCAGGCCAAAACGGCGCGTCAGCAGCTTCAGAATCGAGCCGGTGTCATACGGTGTGGAGTCCACAAAACCCTTCTTCACCAGCGGCCCGATCAGCAGCGCCGGAATGCGCGTGCCCGGCCCCCAGCGGTCGCCCCAGCCGGGGCCGGCAGGCGGTGGCAGGTGGTCCCAATAACCGCCGTTTTCGTCGTAGGTGACGACCACCAGCATGTGTTGCCACTGCGGGCTGGCCTTGAGGCGATCCAGCAGGTCGGCAATGTGGCGGTCGCCGGTAACCATGTCGGTGTAACTGGGGTGCTGGGTGTTGACGCCGGCCGGTTTGTAAAAGGCCACCGGGGGCAGGCGGCCGCCGGCGATGGCCTGCTCAAAGTCTTCGCCATCGCGCAGGTGCTGCGCGCGCGCCGCTGTGCCGGGTGCGTAGTTTGCAAAGTAGTTGAAGGGCTGGTGGTGCGGCTGGAAGTTGGGCGAGTCCGGGCCACGGGCGTAGATCACCTTGCGTGGCAGCTCGGGGGCCTGCATACCGTCTTGCAGCGCACGCTGGTAGCCGCCGGCATACCAGGCCCAGTCAATGCCCTTGGCCGACAGCGTGTCGCCAATCGTCCTGGCGGTCTGCGCTGGCAGGGGCAGGTCGGGGTTGCCGCCGTTGCGCGATGCACCGGCCGGGTTGGCCCGCTCCCGGGGGCCATGGGCCGCCGGCGGCACGCCGCTGGGCTGGTAGGGCGGCTGGGTGGTGTTGATGGAATAGCCGTCGGGCGTGACCTGTCCGCCATTGCTGCTGAGCAGCTGCACCGCGCCTTGGTTGGCCGAGGGCGAGCCGGCGCGCTTTTGCAGTTTGCCGTTGGCGTCCAGCCTGGCGCGCATGAAGTCGGGTGCGTTGTCAAAGCGCGGCACGCAGGCGCACACCAGGTACTGGTGGTTCAGGTACGAGCCGCCAAAGGCCCCCATGAAAAAGTGGTCGGCCAGTGTGTAGTCCTGGGCCCACTGCCAGAGGCGGAACTGGCTACCGTCGTAGTGGCCCATGACCCAGCCGCCCACGCCCGACATCGCGGCAAAGCGGTTGTTCTGCCCGCCGTTGATCTGCTCCTGGTTGTTGTAGAACAGGTGCGTGGGGCTGGGCACGATTTGCGTGGGCGCGCGGCCCACCGGCGGGGTCTCGATGCGGAACGGGGCATTGGGCAGGCGCGGGAAGCTGGCGTCAGGGCTGCCGTCCGGCCCGAACACCAGCAAGTGCTGCAGGGGCTGGCCATCGTGGTCCAGTTGCAGGCGCTGCTCGGGCGTGGCCTGGGTCAGCCCGTTGGCGCCCGGGAACAAACCGTAGATATTGTCAAAGCTGTGGTTCTCGGCGTAAATCACCACCACGGTGTCGATGGCGTTCAGGCGGGCATCCGGCGCCGGTGCGCGCGCCGGGCTGCTGCAGGCGCACAGGGCTGCAGTCAGCAGCAACAGGGCAAGGGCACTGGTACGTGGGTGCATGAAACGGTGTGTAGTAGGGTTCAGATACGGCATGGCAACTCTGGTAAACGCTTCCGGCATGACAGGAGCTCCAACCGCTCCGGGCCTGTGGAGTTTAGTGACGCCCGCCCGCCACTTCCAGCCCAGCCGCTCAGGGCCCGTTGTAAAGCCAGGGCACGTCCAGCAGCCTGGCGCCCAGCAGCTTGAGTGCAATATCGCGCCCCACCTGCTGCAAGCCCTTGAGGTGGTAAATCTCGCCATTGCGGATGGCGCGCGCCTGCACCCGCGCATTGCGCTGCCAGCGCAGGTCGGCATAGCGCGACAGGGCCTGCGGAACCTGGTCGGGCAGCTCGCTCAGGCAGGCGGCCAGCGTTGCCGCGTCCTCGATCGCCATGCCCGCACCCTGGGCCAGATAGGGGCGCATGGGGTGCGCTGCATCACCCAGCAGGGCGATGCGGCCACGGGCGTGTTCGGCCGCACTGGCCATGGGCTCGCGGTCACTCAGGGGCCAGAGCCGCCAGTGGTCAATTGCATGGATCATGTCGTGCAGGGCACCGCCGGCCTGCGCCATGCGGCTGCGCAATTCCTGGGCGTTGGCGCTGTGGTCCCAGGATTGCGGATCGCCCGACACCCGGCCATTGACGATGCACACCACGTTGAGCCAGGCACCCGAGCGCACCGGGTAATGCACGGCGTGAAAATCCGGCCCCATCCAGGCGGTGACCACCTGCGACCGCAGAGCCTGCGGCAAGTCGCTTTGCGGCAGCATGGCGCGAAAGGCCAGATGCCCGGTGACGCGTGGCTGCACATCGTGGTCCAGCACCTGCTTGCGGGCCTGGCTCCAGAGGCCGTCGGCACCCACCAGCAGCGGCGCTTCAAAGCTCTGGTCCTGCACGGTATCGACGCGCACGCCCTGCGCGTCCTGCGTGATACCGATGACACGGGAGTCCAGATGCAGGCCCACCGCGCCCTGCGCCCGCACGGCGTCCAGCAGCAGCGTGTGCATGTCGGCGCGGGCAATGGTGACGTAGGGCGCGCCGTAGCGCTGCTCGGCGGCTTTGCCCAGTGGCAAAGTGGCCAGCAATTCGGCGCTGGTGGCGTTGCGGACTTCCAGCCGTGCGGGAAACGCCGCCACGCGGCGCAAGGCATCGCCCAGGCCCATGCCGTGCAGCAGCTTCACCACATTCGGCCCGAGTTGTATGCCGGCGCCCACCTCAGCAAAGGCCAGTGACTGCTCCAGCAGCTCCACCTTCCAGCCGGCCCGTGCACTTGCCAGAGCAGCAGCCAGACCGCCGATGCCACCGCCAGAAATCACCATGTTTGTGTCCATGGCTGATTGTGAGTGGCCGATCTTTTGCCTAACTGACACCCGACTTGAGCGGCATCAAACCGCCGTGAATAAACCGGTACAGCGGCCCTACTCCACACGCACAATGCCGGTCGGCTTGAAGCCCAGGTCGGCCGCCTTGCCCTTGCGCGCACGGGCCGCACGGGCATTGTTCAGGCTGCGGATTTCCAGCGTTTCGTCGCGCTCCTTGCCGCCGCGTCCTATGCCGTCAATGCGGATGCTGCGCGTGTAGGCAGCAGCGCCCGCCAGGGTGTCCTTGTCCTCCAGGTCCAGCAGCATCAGACCGCGCCCGCCGGTGGCCATGGATTTGAGTTCGGTGATCTCGAAGGTCAGGATGCGTCCGCCAGTGGAAGCACAGGCCACATGCGTGGCCGGGGCCACCAGGGCCGCCGCCGTGCCGGGTGTTTGCACCCGGCCCTGTGCGCCACTTACCAGCGAGGGCTTGCACAGCGTCTCGCCGGTATTGCAGGTGACAAAGGCCTTGCCAGCCTTCTGGCGCGAGATCAGATTCGCCACCGTGGCCATAAAGCCATAGCCACCGGTGGAACTGAGCAGCAGCGTGGCCGCCGCCGGTCCGGCAAAGTAATACAGCAGCTGGGTGCCGCTCTCCAGTTCGATCAGCGTGGTCACCGGCTGGCCATCCCCGCGACCGCCGGGCAGCAGCGATACCGCCACCGAATAGACGCGGCCGTTCGACCCAAACACCAGCAGCGTGTCGACGCTGCGGCATTCAAAGGTGTCATAGAGGCCGTCGCCGGCCTTGAAGGCAAAGGTGCTGGCCTCATGCCCATGGCCCAGGCGCGTACGCACCCAACCCTTCTGGCTGACCACCACGGTGACAGGCTCGTCCACCACCTTGACTTCGGCCACGGCCTTTTTCTCGGTCTGGATCAGGGTGCGGCGGGCATCGGCAAAGGTCTTGGCATCGGCTTCGATTTCCTTGACCATCAGCCGGCGCAGCGCAGCAGGACTGTTGATGATTTCTTCGAGCTTGCCCTGCTCGGTCCGCAGCTCGGACAGCTCTTGCTCGATCTTGAGGGCCTCCAGCCGCGCCAATTGGCGCAGGCGGATTTCAAGAATGTCTTCGGCCTGGCGATCGCTCAAGTTGAAGCGGGCAATCAACGCCGCCTTGGGCTCGTCGCTCTGGCGGATGATGGCAATCACCTCGTCGATATTGAGCAGAACCGTCTGCCGCCCCTCCAAAATGTGGATGCGGTCCAGCACCTTGCCCAGGCGGTGGCGGGAACGCCGCTCGATGGTGGTCTGGCGGAAGCTGATCCACTCATTGAGCATCTGGCGGAAAGACTTTTGCGTCGGCCGGCCGTCCAGCCCGACCATGGTCAGGTTGATGGGCGAGGACGACTCCAGGCTGGTGTGGGCCAGCAGCGCGGTAATCAGCTCCTGCTGTTCGATGCGGCTGGTCTTGGGCTCGAACACCAGGCGCACGGCATTCTCTTTGCCGGATTCGTCGCGCACCACATCCAGCACCGCCAGCATACTGGCTTTCAGCTGGGTCTGGTCCTGGCTCAGGGCCTTCTTGCCGGTCTTGACCTTGGGGTTGGTGATTTCTTCAATTTCTTCCAGCACGCGCTGGGTGCTCACACCGGGCGGCAGCTCGGTGACAACCAATTGCCACTGGCCGCGCGCCAGGTCTTCAATCTTCCAGCGCGCACGGCATTTCAGCGAGCCGCGTCCCGTGCGGTAGGCGTCGGCAATATCGGAGGCCGGGCTGATGATTTGCCCGCCGCCGGGAAAGTCCGGGCCGGGCACCAGGGTGAAGAGTTCGGCCTCCGTGAGCTGCGGGTTCTTGATCAGGGCGATGCAGGCATCGGCCACTTCGCGCAGGTTGTGGCTGGGGATTTCGGTGGCCAGGCCGACGGCAATACCGCT
>CANBTQ010000172.1 GCA_947372425.1 Comamonadaceae bacterium
CGCCGCCATGCCGCCGCAATCCACCACGGTGCGGAACACCCGCAGCAGGCGCAAATCCATGTCGCTGATCTGGCCCAGGGCGGCGCGGCTCTTTGGTTTCATAAACTGCCAACTGAATAGTGATAACTCTCACTATATCGAAGTATCCAAAGATCCCACAATCGTTGTTTCGCCATCTGTCCCACACAGGAGACCGCCATGAACCTCAACGACAAATCCACCGCCACAGGCGCCGAGCCCGTGATCAGCACCACGCCCTATCCCGCAGGCCCCGGCTTCCTGGAAGCGCACTGGATGCCCTACACCGGCAACCGCAACTTCAAGGCCAATCCGCACATGATGGTCAGCGCCAAGGGCGCTTACTACACCGACGCCAGCGGCCGCAAGATTTTTGACGGCCTGTCGGGTCTGTGGACCTGCGGCCTGGGCCATAGCCGCACGGAGATCGCCGAAGCCATTGGCCGCCAGGCCGCCACCATGGACTATTCGCCCGCCTTCCAGTACGGCCACCCGCTGTCGTTTGCGCTGGCCAACAAGATTGTCGAGTTGATGCCCCAGGGCCTGGACCATGTGTTCTTTACCGGCTCCGGCTCCGAGTCCGCCGACACCTCGCTGAAGATGGCGCGCGCCTACTGGCGCTCCAAGGGCATGGGCACCAAGACGCGCCTGATTGGCCGCGAAAAGGGCTACCACGGCGTCAACTTCGGCGGCATCTCGGTAGGCGGCATTGGCGCCAACCGCAAGATGTTCGGCCAGGGCGTGGAGGCCGACCACCTGCCCCACACCCAGCTGGCCAGCAACGCGTTTTCGCGCGGCCTGCCCAAGAATGGCGTGGAGCTGGCCGATGAACTGCTGCGCGTGATTGCCCTGCACGACGCCAGCAATATCGCCGCGGTGATTGTGGAGCCCATGTCGGGTTCCGGCGGTGTGGTGGTGCCTCCCGTGGGCTATCTGCAGCGCCTGCGCGAGATCTGCACGGCCAACAACATCCTGCTGATTTTTGACGAGGTCATCACCGGCTTTGGCCGCATGGGTGCCTATACCGGCTCGGCTGCCTTTGGCGTGACGCCCGACATCCTGAACGCCGCCAAGCAGATCACCAACGGCGCCCAGCCCCTGGGCGTGGTGGTGGCCAAGAAGGAAATCTACGACACCTTCATGGCCGCCGGTGGACCGGACTACCTGCTGGAATTTGCCCACGGCTACACCTACTCGGCCCACCCGGTAGCCTGCGCCGCCGGCATTGCCGCGCTGGACCTGCTGGTGAAGGAAAACATGATCGAGCGCGTGTCCAAGCTGGCCCCGTACTTCGAGAACGCCGTGCACAGCCTCAAGGGAGCCAAGCATGTGACCGACATCCGCAACTACGGACTGGCCGCCGGCTTCACCATTGACGCGGTGCCCGGCGAGCCCGCCAAGCGCCCGTTCCAGATTGCCGAGAAGTGCCTGGAGAAGGGCTTTTATGTGCGCTATGGCGGCGACACCATCCAGCTGGCCCCGCCCTTCATCAGCACCGAGGCCGAGATCGACAGCCTGGTCAATGCCTTGGGTGAAGCGATCAACGCCACAGCCTGATTCCGCACGCGTCGCCTGACACGCCCATGCACATTGCCATCCTGACCTTTGACGGCTTCAATGAACTGGACTCGCTGATTGCCTACGGCATGCTCAGCCGCCTGCGGCTGCTGGGCGATACCGAATGGCAGGTGAGCATCGCCAGCCCGACAGCACGCGTGACCTCCATGAACGGGCTGACCATTGACGCGCACATCGGGTTGCCTGAAGCCTGTGCGGCCGATGCGGTACTGATCGGCAGCGGCATGAAAACCCGCGAGGTGGCGCAGGACAGCGGCATCATGGACCAGCTGCAGCTCGACCCACAGCGCCAGCTGATTGCGGCGCAGTGCTCGGGCACCTATCTGCTGGCCAAACTGGGGCTGACCGGACGGCTAAGCGCCTGCACCGACAACAGCAGCAAGCCTTGGGTCCAGGCCGCCGGCGTGCAGGTCGTCAACCAGCCCTTTGTGGCCCACGGCAATATCGCCACGGCGGGCGGTTGCCTGGCGGCGCAATACCTCAGCGCCTGGCTGCTCACCCGACTCAAGGGCGAAGCCGAGGCGCGCGAGGTGGTGCACTACTTTGCGCCCGTGGGCGAAAAGGAAAGCACCGTGGCACGCGCCATGGCCCATGTCCTGAGCCACCCGCACGCGATGGCAGCCTGAACGCACCCACAGACTCGCTTTGCGAATCGCTCTTCGACTCCCTGCCGGGCGCTCTTTTTGACTCCCTGTTTTTTACCTTTCTGTTTACACAAGAAGCACCATGTCCGCACTCCCCCTCGTCGGCCATCTGATTGACGGCAAATCCGTCACCACTGGCACCCGCGCCCAAGACGTCTTCAACCCCGCCACCGGACACGCCGAGAAGCGCGTGCTGCTGGCCCCCAAGGCCACGGTGGAAGAGGCCATTGCCAGCGCGCAAGCCGCCTTCCCGGCCTGGCGCAACACGCCGGCGCTCAAGCGCGCCCGCGTCATGGGTAACCTGAAAGTGCTGCTGGAGCAACATGCCGAAGAACTGTGCCATCTGATCACTGCTGAGCACGGCAAGGTACTGTCGGATGCCCTGGGCGAGCTGCAGCGCGGCATTGAAAACGTGGAATACGCCAGCTACGCCCCCGAGCTGCTCAAGGGCGAGCACAGCAAGAACGTAGGCCCGGCCATCGACTCCTGGAGCGAGTTCCAGGCCCTGGGCGTTACCGCCGGCATCACCCCGTTCAACTTCCCGGCCATGGTGCCGCTGTGGATGTGGCCCATGGCCGTGGCCTGTGGCAACACCTTTGTTTTGAAGCCTTCCGAGCGCGACCCCAGCTCCACCCTGCGCATTGCCGAACTGGCACTGCAGGCCGGTCTGCCACCGGGCGTGCTGAACGTGGTCAACGGTGACAAGGAGGCCGTGGACACGCTGCTGACCGACCCGCGCGTCAAGGCCGTGAGCTTTGTCGGCTCGACACCGATTGCCGAATACATCTACGCCACCGGTTGTGCCCATGGCAAGCGCGTGCAGGCCCTGGGCGGCGCCAAGAACCACGCCGTGGTCATGCCCGACGCCGATGTGCCCAATGCCGTCAACGCCCTGATGGGCGCAGCCTTTGGATCGTGCGGCGAGCGCTGCATGGCCATCCCGCTGGTGGTGGCAGTGGGCGACGACACGGCCGAGGCGGTGATTGCCGGCCTCAAAGTCGAGATGGCCAAGATGACCGTGGGCTCCGGCTTTGACGCCAAGAGCGACATGGGTCCGCTGGTCACCAAGCCGCATTTTGAGAAGGTGCGTGGCTATGTGGACCAGGGCGTGAAGGAAGGCGCCACCCTGTTGGTGGACGGCCGCAACGTCAAAGTCGCCGGCCATGAAGAAGGCTACTTCCTCGGCCCCTGCCTGTTTGACCACGTCAAACCCGGCATGACGATTTACCAGGAAGAAATCTTCGGCCCGGTGCTGGGCGTGGTGCGCGTCAAAACCCTGCAGGAAGCCATGGACCTGATCGACGCCCATGAGTACGGCAACGGCACCTGCATCTTCACGCGTGATGGTGAAGCGGCGCGCTACTTCACCGACAACATCCTGGTCGGCATGGTCGGCGTCAATGTGCCGCTGCCGGTTCCCGTGGCCTACCACTCGTTTGGTGGCTGGAAACGCAGCCTGTTTGGCGACCTGCATGCCTACGGTCCGGATGCGGTGCGCTTCTATACCAAGCGCAAGACCATCACCCAGCGCTGGCCCTCGGCCGGCGTGCGCGAAGGCGCGGTTTTCGCGTTCCCCAGCAGCCGTTGATGCAGATACCTGTTTGCGGTTTTTGACACAGTCACGGGTTGAGGATCGCCCGTGTTTGTGTGAAACTCGCCTGAGGGAGAGTCGGAACCACCGACCCGTCACAAGCACATCAAGGTTTTCCAACATGAAGAAACAACTCGCACTGGCGGCCGTTCTGGCCGCCCTCAGCACCGGCATCCATGCGCAGGACAGCTACATCGGCGTCGGTCTGCCAGGCCTCTACACCCTGGGCTATGCCTACCCCTTCAGCAGCAGCTGGGGACTGCGCGGCGACTATGCCGGCGGCTTGAACGTCAGCAAGGATGGCAACCAGGATGGCGTCAACGTCACGGGCACCTTCAAGGCCAGCCGCCTGGGCGCATTTGCCGACTGGTACCCCTTCAGTGGCGCTTTTCGCCTGGTGGGCGGCTTGACCGTGAATGACATCAAGGCCGACATCAGTGGCGTGGGCAGCGGCACGGCCACCGTCAATGGCCAGACCGTCAACATGAGCGGCGAAACCTACAACGTGCAGATCAAATTTCCCAGCACCACGCCTTATCTGGGCATTGGCTACGGCCACCAGAAAAGCGACAACAAGGGCTTTGGGTTTTACGCCGATCTGGGCGTGATGATCGGCACGTTTACGGCCGACGCCACGACCTCACTGGTAGGCAAGCCGACCTCCAGCGGTGGCACTATTTCCCAGGCCGACGTGGATGCGCAAACCCAGAAGATCCGTGATTCCCTGGGCAACATCTCCGTACTGCCCAGCGCCTCACTGGGTCTGCTGTACCGCTACTAAGGTCCAGCCGTTTCTTGAGGCGGGGGGCGGCGGCAAAGTTGCGCCCCCCGGGTAAACCGGAGAAGCAATTCAGTTCGCCACTTCCTTCACATCGGTCACGAAGTACTCGGTCTCGCCAAAGCAGGACGTGGGCACGCCGATGTGTTGCTCATAGGTCAGTGCCACACGCTTGCCCATGGTGGCATTGATGCGTGCGGCCACCGCGTCATCCCGCACCGAGAATAAAAACTTCTCGGGCATGCTGCCAGGCAGGGCCACCAACTGCAACTCACCCTCCCAGGTCTTGCAGACAAAGCCTTTGGTGGACAGCTTTTGCATGAAGCCGGCGCGCTCGCCGGCCGAATAGCTCCACTTCAAGGTCACTGCCGTGTAAGCTGCAAACAGCACCGCCACCACCACCAGAAAACCGAAGAAAGTTCCCAATACCTTACGCGCCGAAATCGCCATTCATGTACTCCTGAATTTCACTGCCGGGCACAAGCACCCGGCTGACAGGGATTATGTACGCCCCTGTGAACGGCCAGAAACCCGGCGCAAGGGATAATCGAAGGCTATGGCATTGATTACCCTTCTTGACGCCCAGCTGGCATTCGGGCACGTTCCCCTGCTCGACCACGCTGACTTCTCCCTCGAAACCGCGGAGCGCGTCGGTCTGATCGGCCGTAACGGCGCAGGCAAATCCAGCATGCTCAAAATTCTGGGCGGCATGGACCGCCCCGATGACGGTACCTTGCAGGTGCAGAACGGCACCCGTATTTCCTATGTGGCACAAGAGCCGCAGCTCGATGCCGACGCCACGGTATTCGAGGCGGTGCGTGCTGGCCTGTCTCGCGTGATCGACCTGATCGAAGAATACTGCCAGGGCCACGGCGATCTGGACGCCATGCAGGGCGAGATTGAATCGCTGGACGGCTGGAACTGGGAGCAGCGCGTCAACGAAACCCTGCACCGTCTGCACCTGAACCCCGAAGCGATTGTCAGCACCCTCTCTGGCGGCACCAAGAAGCGCGTGGCCTTGGCGCAAGCCCTGGTGGCCCAGCCTGACGTGCTGCTGCTCGATGAGCCCACCAATCACCTGGACCTGGACTCCATCGAATGGCTGGAAGGCCTGCTGGTGGACTTCAAGGGCAGCATCATCACCATCACCCACGACCGCTCCTTTCTGGACAACGTGGCCACCCGCATCGTCGAACTGGACCGCGGCAAGCTGCTGTCCTACCCCGGCAACTTTGCTGCCTACCTGCTACAAAAAGAAGAGCAACTGGCGCAGGAGGCGGTGATCAACGCCCGCGCCGACAAGTTGCTGGCGCAGGAAGAAGTGTGGATCCGCAAGGGCGTGGAAGCGCGCCGCACCCGGGCCACCGCACGCATCGTGCGCCTGGACGGCCTGCGCTCGCAGCGCGAGGCGCGGCGCGAGGTGGTGGGCAGCGTCAACATGGACATTTCCAGCGGTGCGGCCAGCGGCAAACTGGTGGCCGAGCTGACGCATGTCAGCAAGACCTTTGGCGACCGCAAGATCGTGCACGACTTTTCCGCCACGATTCTGCGCGGCGACAAGATCGGCCTCCTGGGCCCGAACGGCGCCGGCAAGACCACGCTGCTCAAACTCATTCTGGGCGAGCTCAAGGCCGACCCGGCGCCCGCCAACTCACCCGCACCCGAGCCCGGCCACAGCCCCTGGGGCACGGTGCGCCAGGGTGCGAACATCGAGGTGGCCTACTTCGACCAGATGCGCAATGCGCTGGACATGGAGGCCACGCTGGAAGACTTCATCAGCCCCGGCTCGGAGTGGATCGAGATCGGCAACCAGCGCAAGCACGTCAAGAGCTACCTGGGCGATTTTCTGTTCTCGCCGGCGCGCGCCAATTCACCGGTCAAATCGCTGAGCGGTGGCGAGCGCAACCGCCTGCTGCTGGCGCGCCTGTTTGCCCGCCCGGCCAATGTGCTGGTGCTGGACGAGCCCACCAACGATCTGGACATCGACACGCTGGAATTGCTGGAAGACCTGCTGCAAAACTACGACGGCACGGTGTTCCTGGTCAGCCATGACCGCACCTTCCTGGACAACGTGGTCACCAGCACCATTGCCTACGAAGGCGATGCGCACTGGCGTGAATACGAGGGCGGTGTCACCGACTGGCTGCAGCAGAGCAAACGCGCCAG
>CANBTQ010000173.1 GCA_947372425.1 Comamonadaceae bacterium
CAGGCAGCCCAGGCCTCCGGCACAACGGGCAGCCCGACCGATGCCGCGCTGCAACGCGGTGCCTACCTGGTGCAGGGCCCGGGCCATTGCCTGGAATGCCACGGCACCCGCAACGCACTCGGCGCACGCTCCAGCGCGCCGGACGGCAGCGGCAGCGTACTGCCGGGCAGCCAGTGGTACGCGCCTTCTCTGAACGACCCGTCGGGTGCCTCGGTGGCCGACTGGCCGGAGACCGAGATTGCTGCCTTCCTGCAGACCGGCCACACCAACCGGGCGCAGGCGAGTGGCCCGATGGCCGAGGTGGTGTTGCACGGTACGCAATACCTCACGGAGGCCGACGCCCGGGCCATGGCGCGCTACCTCAAAGCACTGCCGCAGCAGGCCCGGCCGATGGCACGCGAGGCAAGCGGCGCCGGCAGCCGGGCGCTGCTGCGCGGCGCGCAACTCTACGACCAGCATTGCGCCGACTGCCATGGCGCCCAGGGTGCGGGGCGTGCCGGTGTCTATCCGGCGCTGGCCGGCAACCGCGCCGTCACGCAGACGCCGCCCAACAACCTGATCCACACCGTGCTGGGCGGCGGCTTTGCACCGGCCACGGCGGGCCATTCCCGGCCCTTTGGCATGCCGCCCTTTGTGCTGCAGCTGGGCGATGCCGAGGTGGCCGCGGTGCTGAGCTACATCCGCAGCAGCTGGGGCAACCAGGCCGCGGCCGTGAGCGAGTTTGATATAAACAAGTTTCGCCGCGCCCAGGCGCCCTAAGATCCATGCCCATGCACCACCCCGCCCTGAATCACGCAGCCACGACACCGGCCAGTGCGCTGCCGCGGGAGACCGGTCGGCATGGCTAGCCTGCCGCAGCGCCGGCGCCTGATCGTCACGCCCCGCAGCCGGGCAGCGCAGGCAACAGCACAAGACCCCACCCAGGAGTTGATCATCGACGGCTACCGGCCGGCGCAGATGATTGCCGACCTGCGCAAATACCAGGCCGAGCTGGAGATCCAGAACAAGGCGCTGCGCTACAGCCAGCAGGAAGCCGAGGGCGCCTCCGAGCGTTTTGCCACCCTGTTTTCCAGCGTGCCCCTGGCCCTGATGGTGGTGGACGAGGAAGGCCTGGTGCTGGCCAGCAATGCCATGGCGCTGCGCCTGTTCCAGCCGCTGGAGAGCGACCCGCCGCTGAACTTTCTGCTGCCTTTTGTCGGGCCCGACCATGCCGATGAGGTGGCAGTGTCCTTTCTCAGCGCCAAGGCCAGCGGCGCCAGCGAGGTCAGCGAGGTGGTGTTCCGCAGCGGCGCCGAGGGCAGCTTTACCGGCGACCTGCACATTGCCCGCATCGAGAACCCGCAGGACGAGCTGGCCCACTTCATCTGCGCCATCATCGACCAGGGCCCGCTGCTGGCCCAGCGCCTGGCGCTGCAGGAAAGTGCTGCGGTGCTGGTGCAACGCAACGAAGACCTGCTGCTGAGCGAAACCCGCATGGCGGCCATCATCAACTCCTCGCTGGACGCCATCCTGTGCCTGGATGAGCGCCTGTGCATCAGCGTCTTCAACCCGGCGGCCACCCAGCTCTTCGGCTGCCCGGCCGACTCGGCCTTTGGCAGCCCGCTGGCGCGTTTTCTGCCCGATGTGGAGCAACGGCTGCGCGCCGGTCAGGTACCCGAACAGGCGTTGCTGGGCGAGTACCGCGCCACGACGCTGCGCGGTGAGGCCATCCAGGTCGAGATCAGTGTGTCGATGGAGCCGGGCCAGGGCCTCACGCCGCATGGCGGCGGCCCCATCACCACCCTGTTTGTGCGCGACCTGACCGCGGCCAAGCATGCCGAGGCGCAGCGCCTGGCACTGGAGACGCAGCTGCGCGAGTCGCAGAAGATGCAGGCCGTGGGCACCATGGCCGGCGGCATTGCGCACGACTTCAACAACATCCTGAGCGCCATCCTGGGCAATGTCGATCTGGCCAAGCAAGACACCGCCCCGGGCGCGGCCGCACTCACCAGCCTGGACGAAATCGACAAGGCCGGCCGGCGCGCGCGCGACCTGGTGCGCCAGATTCTTACCTTCAGCCGCAACGAGCCGGCGCGGCGCACGCCCATGCACCTGAGCGAGGTGGTGCAGGAGACCGTGCGCCTGGTCAAGGTGACGCTGCCGCCGGGTGTGGAGCTGCGCGTCGTCGAGGCGCCGGACTGCGCGCCGGTGCTGGCCGACGCCACCCAGGTCGAGCAGGCCCTGCTCAACCTGTGCACCAACGCCATCCTGGCCGTGGGCCAGAACAAGGGCTGGGTGCGCATCGAGGTGTGCAACACGCTGCTGGACTTCCCCGACTGCAGCCGCCTGGGCCTGCCGCCCGGCCCCTATGTGGACCTGTCGGTAAAAGACAGCGGCAGCGGCATGGACGCGGCCACGCTGCAGCGCATCTTCGAGCCCTTCTTCACCACGCGCCAGGTCGGCCAGGGCACGGGGCTGGGACTGTCGGTGGTGCACGGCATCATGCAGACGCACCAGGGCGGCATTGATGTGGGCAGCACGCCGGGCCTGGGCAGCACCTTTCACCTCTACTTTCCCGTCAGTGCAACAGCGGTTGCGCAGCCGGACGCTGTGCTACCGGAGGCCAAACCGGTGCAGGGCAACGGCCGCCATGTGATGTATGTGGACGACGACCAGGCGCTGGTGTTTCTGGTGGAGCGCGTGCTGCGCCGCAAGGGCTTTACCGTCACCAGCTTTAACGAGCCGCTGCTGGCCCAGGCCGCGCTGCAAGAGCGCGCGCAGGACTTTGACCTGCTGGTGACAGACTACAACATGCCGGGCTTCAGTGGCGTGGACCTGCTGCGCGCCGCCAAGGCGATACGCCCGGGCCTGCCGGTGGCACTGGCCTCGGGCTATGTCACACCCGAGATCGAGAAGGCTGCGTTTGAGGCCGGCGCCAACGCGCTGGTCTACAAGCCCAATGATGTGAATGAACTCTGCGAAACCGTGCAGCGCCTGATCCTGGGTGCGGATGGCGCTTGAAGTCGTTTATGCCGACGCGGCCATCGTGGTGCTCCACAAGCCCTCGGGCCTGCTCGCCGTTCCCGGCAAGACCAGCAACGACTGCCTGAGCCTGCTGGCCCAGGCCCAGTTTGCCGACGCACTGATCGTGCACCGCCTCGACATGGCCACCTCCGGCCTGATGGTGATGGCGCGCGGCCTTGCGGCGCAGCGCATGCTGAACACCGCCTTTGCCGAACGCCAGGTGCACAAGCGCTACGTAGCGATGGTCCAGGGCGACTGCCGCGCCAGCGCGCAGGGCACGGCGGAAGATGGCTGGCAGACGATTGAACTGCCGATCATCGTGGACTGGCCCAAGCGCCCCCTGCGCAAAATTGACTTCGCCACCGGCAAACCCAGCAGCACACGCTGGCGCTGCGAGGGCTTTGACGCGGACCGCAATGCCTCGCGCCTGGAACTGGAGCCGCTCACCGGGCGCAGCCACCAACTGCGCGTGCACCTGCAGGCCATAGGCCACCCCATCCTGGGCGATGCGCTGTATGCCCCGCCCGAGATTGCCGCTGCCGCACCGCGCCTGCTGCTGCACGCCACCGAGCTGGCCTTTGCCCATCCCGTGGGTGGCGAATGGGTAAGTTTCCACTTGGCCGATGACTTCGGAGCCTAGGCCTAAAATGCTTGCGTGATCCAACCAATCAACGCCGACCTCCATTGCCACTCCGTGGTCTCGGATGGCACCCTGACCCCCGAAGAACTGGCCGCCCGTGCCCATGCCAACGGCGTGCAACTCTGGGCCCTGACCGACCATGACGAAATTGGCGGCCAGGCGCGCGCCTTGGCCGCAGCCAAGGCGCTGGGCATGCGGTATCTGACCGGCGTGGAAATATCGGTCACCTTCATAGGCCAGACCGTGCACATCGTGGGCCTGGGCTTTGATGCCAACAACGCCGCCCTGCAGCAAGGCCTGCGCGACACGCGCGGCGGGCGCAGGCAACGTGCCATGGAAATGTCCGAAGGCCTGGCCAAGGCCGGCATTGCCGGCGCCTACGAAGGTGCCCTGCCCTACGTGGGCAACCCGGAGTTGATTTCACGCACCCACTTTGCGCGCTTTCTGGTGGAGTCCGGCGTCTGCAAGGACACCAACGAGGTGTTCCGCCGCTTCCTCACCGAAGGCAAGCCGGGCTATGTGCCGCACCGCTGGGCCACGCTCAAGGACGCCGTCCACTGGATCACGCAGGCCGGCGGCCTGGCCGTGGTGGCGCACCCGGCGCGCTATAAATTCACGCCCAACGAAGAGTACGCCCTGCTCACCGAATTCAAGGGCCATGGCGGGCGCGGCATCGAGGTGGTCACGGGCAGCCACAGTGCCGCCGAATACGTCACCTACGCCCACACCGCGCAGGAGTTTGGCCTGGCCGCCTCGCGCGGCAGCGACTTCCACAGCCCCGACGAGAGCCACACCGAACTCGGCACCCTGCCCCTGCTGAACAGCGCGCTCACCCCGGTCTGGGCGCTGCTGGCCGATCGCATCCAATAACAAGAAACATGGCACAGTACTTCGAACTTCACCCCGAAAACCCGCAAGCCCGTCTGCTCAAACAAGCCGTTGCGCTGCTGGAAAAAGGCGGCATCCTGGCGGTGCCCACCGACTCCAGCTACGCCCTGGTCTGCCACCTGGATGACAAGACGGCGGTGGACCAGCTGCGCCGCATCCGCGGTGTGGACGACAAGCACCAGCTCACCCTGCTGTGCCGCGACCTGAGCGAGCTGGCCAGCTACGCCCGCGTGGACAACCGCCAGTTCCGCCTGCTCAAGAACGCCACGCCCGGCCCCTTCACCTTCATCCTGGAAGCCAGCAAGGAAGTACCGCGCCGCGTGAGCCACCCCTCGCGCAAGACCATAGGCCTGCGCGTGCCCGACCACAAGGTGCTGCAGGAGCTGCTGACCCTGCACGGCTCGGCCCTGCTGGCCACCACCCTGATTCCGCCGGGCGACACCCATCCGCTGAACGACGCCGAAGAAATTCGCGAGCGCTTTGAAAAAGTGATTGCCGGCGTGCTGGATGCCGGCGCCTGCCCGCAGGAGCCCACCACGGTGGTGGACCTGACCGGTGACGCCCCCGAGATCATCCGCCAGGGCCGGGGGGATGCGGCGCTGCTGGGGCTGTGAGGGGCCTTGCGGAGCACGCCGCTACTGCGGGCCCGTTGAGCGGACAAAAGTAGCCTGCACATTGGTGCTGACCTTGGCGTCGAGCACTTGTACGTTGGCATAGGTTCTTTCGAGACGCACCGGCAGGTAGCCAAAATCCATGGCATACCAGATGTTGGTTCTGGTTACAGGGTCGCTATCCAATGAACCCACCAGCTTGGCGGCCCGCAGCGTGCCTCCGGGCAGCGTCAGCCCGTCTTCCTGCACCAGCCTCCAGCGCATGGTTTGCAGCGTTCCGTCGATCAGCACCGGCACCAGCCATTCCGGTGCAGGCGCGTCCGGCGCCTGCAAAGGCAGCGCAGCCAGCAGATTGCGCAAACTCCAGAGCAGGGACAGCGGATCCTGAGCCGCCGCGGGCACCGCAACGTCCACGCTGTGCTTGCCCGTTTCGCGATAGCTTGCCGGCTTCAAGCCCACCCCTGTCGCGCCCTCGCTAAAAGCCGTGCCTTCTGTCGCACCCAGGGTCCAGCGCATCTGCGCTTCGTAACGGCCGGCGCGCACATTCAGGCTGAGTTTCAGCGTGCTCAGCTTGACCCCCGTGCTCCGTACATCGGCCAACTGAAAGTCCAGAACGGTTTGGCCGTCATGCGAAGCCGATTGGGCTGCCGCCAGCGTGTCCGTGGCTGGTGTGCCCGCTTGTGCCCTGCCCGGCACCACCGCCTTCGGTACGGAGGTTGGAACGGCCCCACCCTGGGTTGGCGCGGCGGGTAGTGGCATGGCCGCCTGAGCCGACAATGGAGCCACCTCGCCCCTCACCGCCTGCGGTACATCCGGCAGGCTCAGCGCAAGCTGGAGCCTACCCGGCCGATTCGTCTCACCGGCATCGGTCGGCATGGGCGGCAGTACATGCCACGGGTACAGCAGCAAACCGTGCACCAGCAGCACAGCAGCAGCGACCCCAAGCAGGCGGGGGCTGCGCACCGGGCTGGTCACGCAGCGCTGCTGCATCATTGCTGCTGCATGATTCCACGCCAGCTGGCCCGGTTGGCACCCGCGACCGCTGAAATTCCGGTGGGAACGGTAAACGAGCCCACACTGGGAGGTGACTGGGGATCCGTGCGCGGGTAACCGATCACCGTTTGCTCCGCACCATTCACATAGGTCACACCCACCGCACCGTTGGGCAGCGCCAGTCCGGTCGCCACGGTTCCGCCATCGTCGCCCTTGGCGAAATACACGCTGGACTTGGTGCCGGATCCGCAGGCTCCGGCCTGCGGTTCGTTGCTCACAATCGTCAAGGTGGTGCCAATCAAGGCCAGGGGCAGAATGATCTGCTCCTGCGAGCCGCTCAGGTCGATCACATAACCCTTGTCATTGGCCGCAGTGCAACTGGTCTTGGAGGTCGGTGAACACTCGATGGTGTAGCTTGGCGTTGTCCGCAGGCCCTTGAGCACCAGGCGCAGGTCGGTCGTGTTGTCGGTCGTGAGCATCAAGTCCGCCAAGCCGTAGACCGATTGCTGCTGGGTTACATCCAG
>CANBTQ010000174.1 GCA_947372425.1 Comamonadaceae bacterium
TGTCGGCCGTACCCGCAGAGCCCCAGCAGGTGCTGCGCGGCACGGCCCACGGCGACTTCCGCAAGGACGCCTTCCAGCTCCGCTTGCAGTCCACCGGCGCGCTGCCCTGGGAGGCCGAGGCGACGCAGGGCACGCCGGTGGCCATCAAGCTTGCGGCCACTGTAGGCCGTGCCAGCCTGGATTTTGACGGCACGGCACAAGACCTGTTGCACCTCAACGGACTGAACGGCGCGTTTCGCGTGCAGGGCCCCTCGCTGGCGGCGATTGGCGCGCCGCTGCGGCTCACCCTGCCCACCACACCGCCGTTTCAGGCCAATGGCCAGCTGCAGCACAGCGGCGCACGCTGGACGCTGGCCTTGCAGCAGGCCCGGGTGGGTGCCAGCCAGCTCAGCGGTGCCTTTGCGTTTGATGCAGCAGCCCGGCCACCGCGCCTGAGCGGCACGCTCAAGGGCACGCTGCTCAAGCTGGTCGATCTGGCACCGGCAGTGGGAGCGCCGCTGCCCGGGGACGGCACCGCACCCCGCACCAAGGTTTTGCCCACCCGGCCGTTTGACCTGGCGGCCCTGCGCGCCATGGATGCCGATGTGCAGATTGCCATCGAACAGGTCGATGCCAACACCCGCCTGCTCGAACCCCTGCGCCCCTTCGCCGCGCACCTGCAGCTCACTGCCGGAGTGCTCACACTCACCGACATCGACGCCCGCACCGCGCAAGGCCACCTGGGCGGCACGCTGGCGCTGGACGGCCAGCAGGACCGCGCGCACTGGGTGGCGGCCCTGCACTGGGACGGTGTGCAGCTGCAGCGCTGGCTGCACCAGACCCGCACCGCCGGCATGCCGCCTTATGTCACGGGCCAGCTGCAGGGCCATGCCACGCTGCAGGGCAGCGGCCGCTCCACCGCCGAAATTCTGTCCACCCTGCAAGGCGACATTGGCGCCACGGTGGAGCAGGGCACGCTGTCACACCTGCTGGTGGAGGCCGGCGGGCTTGACCTGGCCGAGTCGCTGGGTGTGTACGCCGAGGGCGACAACGCGCTTGTGCTGGACTGCGCCCTGGCCGATCTGGCCGTGGCCGGCGGCACGCTGCGCCCGCGCCTGCTGGTGCTGGACACCAGCGACTCCACCATTTGGGTAGACGGCAGTGTGTCGCTTGCCACTGAGCAGTTGGACTTGCGCGCAGTGGTCGCACCCAAAGACTTCAGTGTGCTCACGCTGCGCGCGCCGCTGCACATCCTGGGCAGCCTGGCCCACCCGGCGGTGTCGGTGGAAAAAGGGCCACTGGGCCTGAAGCTGGGCTCGGCCCTGCTGCTGGGCTTGCTCAATCCGCTGGCAGCCCTGTTGCCGCTGGTGGATGTGGGCAGCCGGCAAGACGCCAAAGACAATGCCGCCAGTTGCCGCGCGCACATGCAGCGCAAGCTGCAGCCCGCCCTGGCGCCGCCGGCCTTGCGCAAACCGGCAGGTAAGCCCTGATGCGCCTAGCCCTGCATGCCCTGGTGCTGCGCGGGCCGTCGCCCACCACCGTCAGCGGGTAGCGCCCGCCAATCGCCTGCAGCAGTTCCACAATGCTTTTTCTTCCCAGATGCGGCCCACAAACAAAAAGCGGCTGCCAAGGTTGTCACGCGGCCCCAAGTCGCTGGGCACGATCACGGCCGCTGCATCGCGCGTGAGGTGCAACACCTGGTCTGGCGTCACCATCCTGACCACCTTGTAGCGTTTGTGCAGCTGGCTGCGCTTGCCGCACTGCTGCGGGTCAGGTCGGCGCGGTAGCAGTTCGGTCGCACGGGCGTCCCTGCGCTATGGAACAGAGGGCGTCAGCGGCCAGTGTGTGGGGCAGCGCACAGTGGTTTTGCCGGCGCCTGCTTAGCATGGCCACTTTGAAAGTTTTATTCATGCATTCTGCCGGGGCATCATGCCCGTCACATTAAAGGCCGTCTGGCCCCTGTTGCGTCAGACCGTGTTGTCGTGGCTGGAAGACTACGCCCCCAGCATGGGCGCCGCGCTGGCCTTCTACACCCTGTTCTCGCTGGCGCCGCTGATGCTGATCGTGGTGTCGGTGGGCGGCCTGGTTTTTGGTGAAGAGGCTGCGCGCGGTGAGCTAGCTGCGCAGCTGGTGCAGCTGATGGGTAACGGCGGTGCCCGCGCGGTGCAAGACCTGCTGGCCAGCGTGCGCCAACCGGCGCAGGGTTCGCTGGCCACGCTGCTCGGGCTGGTGCTGTTGTTTCTGGGCGCCACCACGGTGTTTGCCGAACTGCAGAACGCGCTGGACCGCATCTGGCACGCGCCGGCCAGCTGGAATGGCGGCACCTGGCTGTCTCTTGTGCGCACGCGCCTGCTGTCATTCGGCATGATTCTGGCCATCGGCTTTTTGCTGCTGGTTTCGTTGCTGTTCAGCGCGGCGCTGGCGCTGACGGGGCGCATGATAGAGCCGGTGTTTGGTGGCTGGTATGCCATGGCTGCACTGAGCAATGCGCTGGCCGCCTTTGCCATGGTGACGGCGATGTTTGCCGTTATCTACAAGGTGATGCCACGCGCCCGCGTGCAATGGCGCGATGTCTGGACCGGCGCGCTGTTTACCGCCATGCTGTTCAGCCTGGGCCGCTGGTTGATAGGGCTCTACACAGGCCGCAGCGGTGTGGTTACCGGCTTTGGAGCGGCGGGCTCGCTGGTGGTGATCTTGCTGTGGGTGTATTACTCGGCCCAGATTTTTTTGTTGGGCGCCGAGTTCACCTGGGTCTATGCCAACACCTTTGGCTCGCGCAAACCCGAGGTCGTCCATGTTGCAATCCCAGCCGCCTGAAGACAGCAACACCGAAGAGCCCGACGTCGCGGCCGTGCCGCTCGTGGCCAGTGTGATGCCGTTGTCACCGGCGGGCCGCAGCCTGTCGCTGCTGGTGCTGGCCTGCTTGGCGGTGGTCTATACCTTGCATTGGGCCAGCGCGGTATGCATTCCGGTGCTGGCGGGCATGCTGTTCAGCTACGCACTCTCGCCTCTCGTGGACTGGTGGCAACAGCGCGGAGTGGCTCGTGCAGTGAGCGCGGCGCTGTTGGTTGTGGGCCTGGTGCTGGCGCTGGTGCTGGGCGCCTGGTCGCTGAGCGAGCAGGCCAGCAAGCTGGTGGAGCTGCTGCCGCAGGCGGCGCAAAAACTTAACGAGGTGGTGCGTGCTTCGCACGGTGGCGGAGACAACACCTTTACCTCGGTACAAAAAGCCGCCGCACGGCTGGAGCAGGCCGCCGCCGACTCCACCCAGGGCGCCTCGGTCAGCCGCGGTGTGCAGCGGGTGCTGGTGGAGAAACCGCACTTCAACATCCAGGACTATTTCTGGAGCGGCACCCTGGGGCTGCTGCAAACCCTGGGACAGGGCGGCGTGGTGGCTTTGATCACCTTCTTTCTGCTGGCCTCGGGCGACCGCTTCCGGCGCAAGGCTGTCAAGCTGGCCGGCCCGAGTCTGCACAACAAGCGCATCACCTTGCAGGCGCTCAACCAGATCCACGACCAGATTCAACGTTACATGCTGGTGCAGCTGCTGACCAGCGTGCTGGTCGGCCTGGCCACCTGGCTGTGCTTCCTGGCCATCGGTCTGGAGAACGCCGCCGTCTGGGGCGTGACCGCCGGCCTGTTGGACCTGGTGCCCTATGTGGGCAGCGTGCTGATTGCGGGCACATCGGCGCTGGTGGGATTTTTGCAGTTCGGCACGCTGGAGATGGCACTGCTGGTGAGCGGCTCCTCGCTGTTGATCCACTCCATCGAGTCGATGCTGCTGACGCCCTGGCTGGCCAGCCGCAGTAGCAAGATGAACCCGGTGGCCATCTTCATCGGCGTGCTGGCCTGGGGGTGGCTCTGGGGTATCTGGGGTCTGCTGCTGGGGGTGCCGGTGCTGGTGGTGATCAAGGCGGTGTGTGACCGCACCGAAGGCCTGAAACCGTTGGGCGAGTTGTTGGGGGAATAGCGGATACGCGTCGGGTTGTTGCAGACGCTGTTGGGCATGCATTGTTTCTGGACGCAGGCCGGTTGGTACCCAAGGGTATTCAGTCATTGCGCGCCGACACCGTGGTTGCCCCTGGCGTCGGCGTACAAAAGCCAGAAAAATACATCCCTATACAAATTTCCCCGCGCCTTTCTGCATTCCATGTGCGACAGCGTACTGAAGCGCAGCAACGCACGCTCTAGCATGACCTTTGTGCTGCAGTTGCAGACATTTGTCCCTCCATTTACTACCCAGAAAGACGCCATGAACAAAGACCAAATCCAAGGCACCGTCAAAGACCTCGCAGGCCAGGCACAAGAAGCTGCCGGCAAGGTCATCGACAACAAAGAAATGCAACTCAAAGGCCTGCAAAAACAAGTCGTCGGCAGCGCCGAAAAAGCCATTGGCGATGCCAAACAAGGCATCAAGAATTTCAGCGATGCCCTCAAGCACGCAGCCGAAAAACCCTGAAGACCCGGCGCATACCATGCGCTGGATTGATCCCCTTTCCTTGCCCTCCATTGAGGGCGAGGTGGCCCGCCTCCTGTTCAATGCAGGAGGCGATGCCGACGAGCTTGCCAGCCTGCTGGACGGCATGCCGCAAGACTAGACCCGCCCCATTGGCCAAGAGCGCATCCATCTGGCCTTGCCATGAGTAGGGCCTTGAAGAGCAAGTTCTAATGCAAAAACTTGGTTTAGCACGCAATGAATAATGTCCGCCCCGGTCGCTAGCTTTACAACTCTGGCTCCTTCAATCAAGCTGTCACAGCTCATAAGTGCCCTTAGTCATGCTTTGGACATTACCGAGGGGCAGCCTGAGGGGCATTGCGTTCGATGTTGTTGGATCGGCGTCCATGTGGGTCGCGAAATGGGTCTCGGTGAGCAGCAACTTTGGGAGCTTTACTACACCCTCTTGCTCAAAGACCTTGGCTGCAGCAGCAATGCAGCCAGAATTTGTGAACTCTATCTGACGGATGACCTGAATTTCAAACGCGATTTCAAATTCGTGGGAGACGGTTTGCCGCAGGTGGTTCGATTTGTGCTTCAGCACACCGGGTTGAAAGCCGGGCTGGCTGAACGATTCAAGAGCACCTTGAACATCTTTCAGAATGGTCCTGAAATTTCAAGGCAACTGATTCAGACCCGTTGCCAGCGAGGTGCCGAAATCGCAAGACTTTTGCGCTTCTCGGAGGGCGTCGCGCAAGGAATCTACAACCTTGACGAACACTGGGACGGGATGGGCAAGCCGGGTCAAGTGGCGGGCGAGGCAATCCCAATTTACTCCCGCATCGCTTTACTGGCCCAGGTGGTAGATGTCTTCTTTACCGCCGATGGGAAAGCGGCCGCCTTGGTTGAAATCGACGCCCGAAAGGGCTCGTGGTTTGATCCGTCTCTGGTCGAGGCCTTACAGCGCGTGGCAAAGCAAGAGGGCTTCTGGAGTACGTTGACGGCCACGGATATTGGCAAAGCGGTTGAAGGTTTGGAACCTTCACGGTTCGAAGTACCGTTGGACGAAGACTATCTTGACGATATTGCGACTGCCTTCGGGCAAGTGGTTGACTCGAAGAGTCCATACACCAGTGGACACAGCGAAAGAGTCGCCTTGTACACGGACCTGATTGGAAAACAAATGGGCCTGGACAACGACCGCCGACGCTGGCTCAAACGGGGTGCGCTACTTCACGACGTGGGAAAGCTGGGCGTGAGCAACAGTATCTTGGATAAGGCCGGGAAGCTCGATGCGAGGGAATGGGAAGAAGTCCGTATGCATGCAGCACTTACAGAGTCCATACTTTCGCGCATTGACGCGTTCAAGGAACTTGCACGGATTTCAGGCGCCCATCACGAACGTCTGGACGGGGGAGGCTACCCCCGAGGTTTGCTGGCAGTGGACATTGCCATGGAGACCAGAATAATTACGACTGCTGATATTTTTGACGCCATTACGGCGGAACGGCCTTACCGCAGTGCCATACCGGTCGCGCAAACCTTGCAGATGATGCAGAAGACGGTGGGTACAGCGCTCGATCCAGAATGCTATGAAGCACTCAAGAAGGCTATGGCCGACTTTGGGGGCGGAGCTCAAAACGGTACTGCGAACATACGTTCATCCGAATGACCGCAGTCGTCAAGGGCTGTAAGGTGCGCGCCCGTGCTTGCGTGCAGCAGTAGCCGGGCCCGTTCTAAGGCGGGCGTCGTACATGACCCCAGGGAGGCGGTCCACGGACGTATTGAGCTATGGCGTTTGTAGTTGCCACAGGAAGCAATCCAGTGGGGTGGTGTGCAACGCGGCCCGGTATTTCTGCGCCAGCCGCAGGCGGCCGCTTTGCTGAGCCGCTGCATCCGATTCAGGTGTGCATCAGTGCCTGAAAAAATACCAGGCTGGCAGGGCCATCACCAGACACACGATGGGCCACGACTTCATGGCCTGCTTCAGATCCGTGGCGCTCGGCAGACGCATCGCCAGAACCGGCGCTGCAAGCGCCCAGTACCTGAAATCGTCTACCCCGGGTGACCAGCCACCGGGCGCCGGGGCCAGGAGCATGGCCGCCGCAACGGCCAGCAAGGGCGCCAGGCCAATGAACACGGCGTTGTACCAGCGCAGGTTGGCAAAACCCACGCTGCCCAATACCCACTGGCCAGGTCCCGCTTTGCGGGGCCACAGCGAGACATGCACCG
>CANBTQ010000175.1 GCA_947372425.1 Comamonadaceae bacterium
CGCACTCCTTGCGCAACTGCACGATGAGCCGGGTCACTTCCGACGAGGCCCTGGAAAACACGGAGCCGTTGCCCAGCATTTTTTCCACCTCGTCGCCGTGGCCGCTGTTGATGAACTGCGCCACCTTGCCCGCCGCCTGGTGAAAGCCCTTGTGCGCGTCGATCAGGGCCACAAAGGAGGGCACGCTGCCGCATTGGCGCGTACCGCTGCCATGCAGCCACTTGCCCAGCTCGCAGCAATCGTCCCGGGCAATCGTCTGGGCGTCGGTCTGCTCCTGCTTCTGGGCCGCCGAGCGCAGCTTGGTGCGCCAGTCGGCATGGGCCTTGATGGCGTTGTCCAGATTGATGCCCTGCACATGGCCGTGCGCAGTGGCCAGGGCCGGTGCCGTGCGGGCGCGTGCAGGCTGGCCCGACAGGCGCGGTGTGGAATCGTCCAGCTTGAACACGGCAACCGCATGCACCAGGTCATTGGCCTGCGACTTGAGGCTGCTGGCGGCTGCGGCCATCTGCTCCACCAGGGCGGCATTCTGTTGGGTCGAGCGGTCCATCTCGGACACCGCCTCGCCCACCTGGGACACGTCCACGGCCTGCTGGCTGCTGGCCGCCGTGATGGCACCCATGATGTCGGTGACCTTGCCGATGGCGTTCACCACTTCAGACATGGTCTGCCCGGCCTTGTCCACCAACTGCGAGCCCTGCTCCACCCGCTCCACGCTGGCACCGATCAGGCTCTTGATTTCCTTGGCCGCATCGGCCGACCGCCCCGCCAGGCTGCGCACCTCGGAGGCCACCACCGCAAAACCCCGCCCCTGTTCACCCGCCCGCGCAGCCTCCACGGCGGCATTGAGGGCCAGGATGTTGGTCTGGAAGGCAATGCCATCGATCACGCCAATGATGTCGGAGATCTTGCGCGAGGCATCGTTGATGCCCTTCATGGTGGCCACCACCTCACCCACCACGGTGCCCCCCTGCCGGGCCACGGCGGTCGCATCCAGGGCCAACTGGTTGGCAAGCCGCGCGCTTTCGGCGTTGTGCTGCACCTCGGTGCCCAGTTGCTCGGATGCCGAGGCGGTTTCCTCCAGTGCACTGGCCTGGCGCTCGGTGCGGTCGCTCAAGTCCTGGCTGCCGGCGGCAATTTCGTCGGTGGCCGTGGCAATGGAGCCGGCCGAGTTGCGCACACCACTGACCAGGCTGCGCAGCGAATCCTGCATGCGCTGCAGGCCACCCATCAGGCTGAGCTCGCCGCCGCTGTTGTGCACCACGGCATGCAGATCGCCCTGGGCAATTTTTTCCAAAGCCTGGCGTGCCTCGGCCGGGTCGCCCCCCAGCTCCTTGCGCACGGTGGAGCGCATGAGCAGGTTCAGCGCCACCGCCGCCACAAAGGCCAGCACCGAAATGGAAAGCGAAACCACGATCGCGAAATCAGCCTTGTGGTTTACGCCCTCGTGAACCTGGGCGGCGCTCTTGGCGGCATCGTCCCGCAGCTTGAGAATCTCGGCCTTGAGGGTGCGCCAGGCCGGCGTTTCCTCCTTGTTCAGGGCGGCCACGGCCTGCGCACTGTCGGCCACCAGCGCCAGCACCTTGTCCTGGGCGGCGGCCTGGGCGGCGCGCAAGGGCACGGTGCGCTGCAAGGCCTCTTGCAGTTCGGGGTTGCGGGCCGCCTGGGCGGCCTGGGTGTAGGCCTTCTCGTACGCAGCCTGGGCGGTCTTCAGGTTGTCCAGCGCCTTGGGGTTGGCCGGGTCCAGCACCACATTGCGCAGCGCCTGGCCCATTTGCAGACCTTGCGCATACATCTCGGACAGGCCCCGCTCCACCACCTCTTCCGAGCCGATGTAGTGGTCAAACGAGGAGCGCACCAGCATGAGGGAGCCGATGCTGGTGGCCAGGCCCAGGATAAACAATGCCGCCGGAAGAATCGCCAACAGAACGATTTTGGTACCGAATTTCATGCGTGCCTTTTTTGTATGTTGGCACCGCCGCGCTCAGGTTTTGCGGTGCAGTTTTGACTGCCTCCCACGCATGGTACCCCAGCCAGTATGTCAATCCTTGAGCTGGCGCAACTTGATGAAAGCCAGCGCTGCCATCACCGCGTCATTGAGCGCGTCATGGGCCTCGCGCACCGGCAGGCCCAGGTCGGCCATCAGGGTGTCAAAGCGCAGGTCGATCTGTGGCGCGTCCTGGCGCGTGTGGGCGGGTTGCTGGCGGTACTTGTAGTCGTAATACAGGCCCGAGACTTCGATCCTGGGCTGCGGCAGGCCCTGGCCCAGCATGGGGAAAAGCGCCTTGTTGATCATGGCCACGTCAAACTCAAGAAAGTAGCCCACCAGCGGGCGGCTGCCGATAAAGCGCATGAGCTGCTTCATGGCCTCGTCAATCGACAGGCCCTGCGCCACGTCCTGCTCGCGCAGGCGGTGGATCTTGACGCTCTCGGCCGACACCCCATGCTCGGGCCGCACCAGCAGTTCCAGGCGCTCGCTGGTCATGATGCGGTTGCCCACGATGCGCACCGCGCCAATCGAGATGATCTCGTCCTTGCCGACGTTGAGGCCGGTGGTCTCGCAGTCCAGCGACACCCATTCGTTGGGCGGCGCCGGCTCGAACATGAAGCGGAACTCGGGCAGGCCCAGGTGGTACAGCATCCACTCGCGCTTGAGCGCCGCCCACCAGCGCAGGGGCAGAAACTCGATGTGGTTCACGCGGCCTCCAGATGAAAGCGCAGGCGCAGCAGAATCTTGAAGCGCTTGACCACACCCAGGGTGTCCTTGAGCAAATCGCGGTCCAGGCTGCTGAGCTTGTCCACATCAATGGCACCGGTAACCGGCCGGTCGGTGTCCAGCTCCGCCAAACCGGCCTTGAGCTTGAGGCCCATGAAGAAGTACAGGCTGTCGGTCAGGTCGGCACCCATCTCGGGTGTCAGCGCCTCCAGTGTCACCAATGCTGCAATGCGCTCGGTGGTGCCGGTCTCTTCCACGCGCTTGGCCAGGGCCAGGCTGCGCACGCCATGCACCAGGGGGAAGATGCCTTCCTTCTTGATGTTGAGCTGGTTGTCCTTGTCGCCCAGGCCGAGCAGCCGGTTCCACCAGCCGGTGCCGCTGCCAAAGGCATCGATGGCCGAGGCAAAGCGGCTCAGCATGGCATCGTTGTTGGTGGCCAGTTGGTTCAGTCCATGCTCCACGGCTTCCAGCAGGTGCGCATCGCCACAGACGGCGTGGGCATCCATGAAGATGGCCAGCTTCATCAGGCTGTCGCCGTCGGGCATGATGAGCCACTGGCGCGCCATCTGGCCAAAGCCGGCCGCCGTGTTGCGCCAGTCCGGGTTGTTGACCATGATGTGGCCGGCGCATTCGGGGTAGCCGAAGCTGGCCAGCGCGGCCGAGAAGCGGTTGCAGATGTCGGCCAGATCGTCCGGTGGCGTGTAGCCGTCGCGCAGCACCAGGCCGTTGTCCTGGTCGGTCTTGAGCAGTTGCTCGCCGCGGCCTTCGCTGCCCATCACAAACAGGCAGCTGTTCTGCACCAGCTCGGGCGGCGCAATCAGGTTCCAGGCACGCTCGAACAGGCGCGAGTTGAGTTGCTGCACCAGCTTGGCAATCAGGTTCACGCGCGAGCCGCTGCGGTGCAGCAGCGCAATCATGCGGGTGATCTGGGCAGCGGCCTGACTCAGGCCGTCCAGGTCCTTGGCGTCTTCAATCTTCTCGGTGATCAGGTGCGACTGGTTGGAGAGGAAGGAGAACAGATCCAGCGCTTCCAGAATGCCGTGGATCTTCTTGTCCTCATCCACCACCACCACGCGGTGCACCCGGTTGCGCAGCATGACGGCCATGGCGTCGCCCAACTGGTCCGAAGGCTTTACCTCGATCAACTTGAAGTTGGCCAGCTCGCATACCTGCAGGCTGTCCAGCGGGCGTCCATCCAGGATGGCGCGCTGCACTGCAGTGGCGGTAAAAATACCCAGGCGCTCCGGGCTCTGGCGGGTGTCACGCACCAGCACATTCGACGTGCGCTCGGCCTGAAAGATTTTGACCACGGACAGAATGCTGGTGCCCGCATCAACAAACACGGCCGGACGCAAATAGGCCTCGTCCACGCGCGACATGGTCAGGCTTTGCAACTCATGCTGGCTTTGCCGCGCCGACAGTGCACTGAGCTTGTTGCTCAGGTCGGAAAACAGCAGCGCACCAAAGGTGGCGTTGGCGGCAATCAAATCACTCACCGCCTGCTTGGCCAACTGGTAGGCCACCACTTCTTCGGCCGCCACAAAACGGCTGCTGACCTTGCCGGCCACCAGGCCGCGCCCGTCAAAGCAATCGTCCGGCCCGTAGGAGGTGATCACCTCCGAGCCCTCCATCTGGCTCACATAGCCCTTGATGATGACGAACAGGTGGGTGGGCGCAATGCCCACCTCCAGAATCGCCGCGCCTTCGGGAAAGTAGGCCACGTCCACGCTGTCGCGCACCAGGCGCTGCTCGGCCTGGGTCAGGCAGTCAAAGGGGGAGGCATTGAAGTTGAATGCATTGGGCATGGTGACACTCGGTGGCTATTGTTGTTTTTCTACTTCTGCGATGCGGGCCGGTTTGGGGGTTCAGGCTTTTTTGGGTGGCAGGCCGGAGGGCAAGGCTTGCGGCGCATTCCAGTGGGCATCGGTAAACCAGGCATCGCCCTCCAGATAGGCGCGCAGCATGGGCAGCGCGTCCAGCCCCCAGAACACCTTGCCATCCACCTCAAAGGCCGGCACGCCAAAGATGTTCAGGGCAATGGCATCGTCGGTATGCGCCTTGAGCTGGGCCTTGACGGCCTCATCGGTGGCGGCACGCGCCGGCGCCAGATCGGCTGTAAGCGCCTGCAGGCGGGCGGCATCCACTGCATCCGCGCCACCCTGCCAGACATGGCGGAACAGGGTTTCGCAGACATAGCGATTGGGCAGGCCTTGCGGGTCGGTGCCCACGGCCAGGCGCAGCAGCGGCATGGGGTTGAAGGGGTGCAGGGCCGGCATGTCCAGCGGGATGCCTTTGCTGTGCGCCAGCCACATCACATGGCGGTAAGTCCAGTCGCGCTTGGCCGGAATCTCGGCCGGGCCCAGGCTGCCGTGGTGGCGCAGCAGCACGCCGAGCGCCGCCGGCTTGTAGCGCACGGAATAACTCAGGCCCAGCAGGGCCCGGGGCAATTCCTCAAACGCCAGATAGGCGTAGGGGGAAATAAAGTCCAGGTAAAAGGTGATCTGTTTCATGCCATACGCGCCTGTAAACGTTTATCGATCGAAGTCCACACCGCGAACTTGGCGTCCTCGTCCAGGGTGGACCAGGCGCTGAGTTCGTCCCGGGTGCGCAGGCAGCCCGCACAGGCATCTACTTTCTCGTCCATGCGGCATACAGACACGCAGGGTGACATAGAACTCTTTCCGGCAGCTTGCACCGAGGCCGAGCGGTCGGACAGCACCTTGCGCGCACCGGCAGGCATATCGGCCAGCGGCCACTCCACCACGTCCGACTCGTTGACACCGGTCATGAAGCAGAGCTGGTTGGGCGTCAGCTGGAACACGGCGTGCGGATGGCCGGCCGCCGCCCAGATGTCATCAAAACGGAACAGGTCTTCGTCCATCAGCGTGACGCAGGGCCTGGCATGCGCCACCGGCGCCACGCCGCCAATGCTGAAGCCGGTGGCGGCTTTGACAAACGCCGCGTCGGCGCGGCCCAGCGGCCCGACCAGCGCTTCCACCTTGTTCTGGTCCACGCGCCGGTCGCCCGAGGTCACCACCAGCACCGCCGCGTCATCGGACAGGCGGCGGAAGATGATGCTCTTGGCAATCTGGCCCAGGGCCACGCCCAGGGCATCTGCCGCCTGCTGCGCAGTGCGCGCGGCATCTTCCAGCATGACCGGGGCATGCGGATGCCCGTGCGACTGCAATACGGCGGCAACACGTTGCACGCCCTCGGGAAGGTTTGTTACTTCGGCTCCACACATGGGTTGGGGTCCATCTCAAAAAAACAGGAAAGGCGGGCCGTAGCCCGGCATTTAGCCCAGACGCTTGGTCAGCAGCGCATTGGCTGCGCGCGAATGGGGCTTGCGGCCCAGCGCATCGCTGATGAATTGGCCGGCGTCAATGAGTTTATCCAGATCGATGCCGGTCTCAATACCCATGCCATGCAGCAGGTAGACCACGTCTTCCGTGGCCACATTGCCGGTGGCGCCCTTGGCATAGGGACAACCGCCCAGCCCGGCCACCGAGGACTGGAAGTTCCACACCCCCAGCTCCAGCGCAGCCAGGGTGTTGGCCAGCGCCATGCCATAGGTGTCGTGGAAGTGGCCGGAGACCGTGTCCAGGTCGTAGTACTTGAGCGCGGCTTCCAATGCGCGCTGCACCTTGCGTGGTGTGCCCACGCCAATGGTGTCGGCCACGTCCACGCGCTGCACGCCAATCTCGCGCATCAGGCGTGCCACCAGTTCCACCCGCTCGGGCGCAA
>CANBTQ010000176.1 GCA_947372425.1 Comamonadaceae bacterium
AAGAAATCCTGAGATGGAAGAAACAGCCCGCCCGCCTCAACTTACTTCAGGATGTCGCCAATGCACAGGTACTTGATTTCGACATAGTCGTCCATGCCGAAGTGCGAACCCTCGCGGCCCAGGCCCGATTGCTTCACGCCGCCAAAAGGCACGTGCTCGGTCGCCAGAATGCCGACGTTGATGCCGACCATGCCGTACTCCAGGGCCTCACCCACGCGGTGGATGCGGCCGATGTCGCGGCTGTAGAAGTAGCTGGCCAGGCCGAACTCGGTGTTGTTGGCTGCATCGATGGCTTCCTGCTCGGTCTTGAACTTGAACACCGGGGCGAAGGGGCCAAAGGTTTCTTCCTTGGCGCACAGCATGTCGGCGGTGGCACCGGACACCACGGTGGGCTCGAAGAACTGGCCGGTGAGCGCATTGCCGCCGGTTTCGACCTTGCCGCCCTTGGCGATGGCGTCGGCCACATGGCGCTTGACCTTGACGATGGCCGCGTCCTCGATCAACGGGCCTTGCATCACGCCGTCTTCAAAGCCGTTGCCGACCTTCATGGCTTTCACCTTGGCGGTGAACTTGGCAACAAAGGCGTCGTAGACACCTTCCTGCACATAGAAGCGATTCGCGCAGACGCAGGTCTGGCCGGCGTTGCGGTACTTGCTGGCCAGCGCGCCTTCCACGGCCGAGTCGATATCGGCATCGTCAAACACGATGAAGGGGGCGTTGCCGCCCAGCTCCAACGACAACTTTTTCACGGTGTCGGCGCACTGCTTGATCAGGATGCGGCCCACTTCGGTGGAGCCGGTAAAGCTGAGGTGGCGCACGACGTCGCTGGCGCAGATGACCTTGCCAATGGCAATCGAGTTGTCGGCATCGGCGCATAGCATGTTGAGCACACCGGCCGGGATGCCGGCGCGCATGGCCAGTTCGGCAGCGGCCAGTGCGGTGAGCGGCGTGAGTTCAGCGGGCTTGATGATGACGGTGCAACCGGCGGCCAGGGCCGGGGCCACCTTGCGCGTGATCATGGCCAGCGGGAAGTTCCAGGGCGTGATGGCCGCACACACGCCAATGGGCTGCTTGATCACCATCAGGCGGCGGTTGTTGTCGAACTGGGGCAGGGTCTCGCCGTTGACGCGCTTGGCTTCCTCGGCAAACCATTCCACAAAGCTGGCGCCGTAGGCCACTTCGCCCTTGGCTTCACCAAAGGGCTTGCCCTGCTCGGCGGTCATGATGCGGCCCAGGTCTTCCTGGTTCGCCATCAGCAGATCAAACCATTTGCGCAGGATGATGCTGCGCTCCTTGGCGGTCTTGGCCTTCCAGGCCGGCCAGGCGGCGTTGGCAGCGGCGATGGCTGCTTCGGCATCGGCCGGGCCGAGGTTGGCCACATCCACCAGCTTGCGGCCGTTGGAGGGGTCCAGCACATCAAAGCGCGAAGCACCGGCCAGCCACTGCCCGTTGATCAGGGCATCGGTCTTGAGCAGGCTGGGGTCTTTGAGCAGGGAAAGGGGAGAGGTTTTCATGTCCATGGTGTTCTTCCAGATAAGAGCGAATGCCTGTGGGCCAGGCCAGAAAAGCGTAAGGGTAACGGCTTTTTACGAAACACAGCGCACCAGATGCAGTGGCCACACAGGTGCCACTCGCATCCCGTGCGTCAGGCTATTTGACGCGGCCGCGCAGCCATTCCAGCGCGCCCATCAACGAGGCGGTAAACAGAATCAGCAGCGTGGCCACGGCGGCAATGGTGGGCGAGATGTTTTCGCGGATGCCGGTGAACATCTGGCGCGGCAAGGTGGTCTGCTCCGGGCCGGCCAGGAACAGGGTCACCACCACTTCGTCAAACGAGGTGGCAAAGGCAAACAGCGCGCCCGAGATCACGCCCGGTGCAATCACCGGCAGCGTCACGCGGAAAAAGGTTTGCAGCGGGCCGGCACCCAGGCTCAGGCTGGCCTTGACCAGGTTCTGGTTAAAGCTCTGCAGCGTGGCCAGCACCGTGGTCAGCACAAAGGGTGCACCCAGTGCCGCATGCACCAGCACCAGGCCGGTGTACGAATCCGAAAGGCCGATCTTGGCAAAGAACAGGTAGGTGCTGACGCCCACGACGACGATGGGCACCACCATGGGCGCAATCAGTAGGCCTGTGATCAGGCCCTTGCCCAAGAACTGCACGCGCGCCAGGCCCACGGCCGCTAGCGTGCCCAGCGCGGTGGCAATCAGTGTGGCCAGCGGGGCGACGATGAAGCTGTTCTTGGTGGCACGCGCCCAGTCGCTGGAGGCAAACAGCTCCTGGTACCAGCGCAGCGACCAGCCCGGAATCGGGTAGGACAGAAAGGACGAGTTGCTGAACGACAGCGGGATGATCACCAGAATGGGGGTGAGCAAAAACAGCAGCACAGCGCCCGAGAGCACGCGCAGGCCGTACCAGCCGAGCTTGTCGGCGAGGTTGAAGTAGGCGGGAAATTGCGAGGGCTTCATCGGGCTAGCCTAAAGAGAGTTCTGCTTTGCCAAAGCGGCGGTACACGGAATACAGCGCCAGCGTGGTAATCAGCAGCACCGATCCCAGCGCGCAGGCCATGCCCCAGTTGACTTCCACATTGGTGTACTGGGCCACGTAGTAGCTCAGCATCTGGTCACCGGCGCCACCCAGCAGGGCGGGGGTGACGTAGTAGCCAATCGAGGTGATGAACACCAGCAGGCCGCCAGCGGCGATGCCGGGATAGGTCTGCGGCACATAGATGCGGAAGAACGCGGCCATGGGTGAGCTGCCCAACGAGACGGCGGCGCGCACAAAGTTGGGCGGCACCGATTTCATCACGCTGTACAGCGGCAGGATCATGAAGGGCAAGAGGATGTGCACCATGGCGATGATGACGCCCAGGCGGTTGAACAGCAGTGGCACCGGGCTGTCGGTGAGGCCGGTGAACATCAGGAAACGGTTTACCAGGCCATTGGTCTGCAGCAGCACGATCCAGGCCGCAATGCGCACCAGCACCGAGGTCCAGAAGGGCAAGAGCACCAGAATCATCATCAGGTTGGCACGGCGCGCGCTCAGGGTCGAGAGCCAGTAGGCCAGCGGGTAGCCGATCAGAATGCAGACCAGGGTGACCACGGCGCTGATGCTGAAGGTGCGAACCAGAATGGCGCTGAAGGCCGCCTCTTCGGGCCCGACCCGGGCGATGTCGCCCTGGGCGTCGCGCTTCAAGTCGAGCGCGGTCAGCAGGTAGTCGGGTGTCCAGCGCGAGCTGTTCTTGGCTATCGCCAGCCAGTAAGGCAGTTCGCCCCAGCGCGCGTCCTGCTCCAGCAGTTTGTCTTTCACCTGGGCCGCACTCAGGGACGCAATGTCCAGCTTGGCGCGGTAGGTGTTCATGATCAGCGAGCGGGCGCCGCTGACTTCGGTATTGAGCCTGCGCGCCAGCACACCGGCTTGCGCGGTCTCAGGTATTGCATTCAGGTCTGTCACCAGAGCAGAGAAGGCCGCATCCGGTGGAACCGCTTTGCGGTCCCAGCCGGACAGGGCGCGTCCGGTGTGCACCAGGGTGTCGGCAACCTCGGGGTTTTCGACGGCACGCACCAGCAAGGCTCCCAGCGGCACCAGGAAGGTGAGCGCCAGGAACACCAGCAAAGGCAGGGTCAGGGCCATGGCGCGCACGCGCTTGCGCCGCTCCACCCGCCCCAGACGTGCGGCCAGTGAAGTCATATCAAGCGTTGCGCTCATGGTCAGTCCCTGCTGTGTCTACGCGATTACTGTGCAGCCCAGGCGGCAAAACGCTTTTCCAGCGCTTCACCCTGGTCGGCCCAGAAGCTGATGTTGAATTGCAGCGCGGTCTTGCCGTTGGTAGGCGAGGTCGGCAGCATGGCCAGCACTTTGGCGTCGATCTTGGCCAGGGCCTTGTTGTTGGTCGGGCCGTAGGAGATGTGCTTGGTGTACTCGGCCTGCTCGTTGGCACTCGATGCCATGGCGATGAACTTCTCGGCCAGGTCCTTGTTCGGCGTGCCCTTGGGCATGACCCAGTAGTCCAGGTCATAGATGCCGCCGGTCCAGGTGATGGCCAGGTTCTTGCCTTCGCGCTGGGCGGCATCGATGCGGCCGTTGTAGGCGGTGGTCATGGTCACGTCACCGGCCACCAGGAACTGGGGCGGCTGTGCACCGGCTTCCCAGAACTGGATGTTGGGCTTGAGTTCGGTCATCTTCTTGAAGGCGCGATCGGCACCGTCTTTGGAGGCCAGCACCTTGTAGACATCGGCCGGAGCCACGCCGTCCGCCATCAAAGCGAATTCCAGGTTGTAACGCGGGCCCTTGCGCATGCCGCGCTTGCCGGGGAACTTCTTGGTGTCCCAGAAATCAGCCCAGGTGGTGGGGGCGGTTTTCAGCTTGTCGGCGTTGTAGGCCATGACGGTGGACCAGACAAAGGTGCCCACGCCGCATTCATGCACGGCAGCGGGTTGGAAGTCGCTCTTGGGTGACAGCTTGGACCAGTCCAGCTTTTCAAACAGGCCTTCGTCGCAACCGCGGTTGATGTCCGGGCTTTCCACTTCGACCACGTCCCAGGAAACCTTCTTGGCTTCGACCATGGCCTTGATCTTGGCCTGCTCGCCGTTGTATTCCACCTGCACCACTTTGGCGCCGGTCTTCTCAAAAGGCTCGAAATAGGCTTTCTTCTGCGCGGCACCATTGGCACCGCCGAAGTTCACCACGGTCAGTGTGCTTTGGGCCAGCACGGGCAGGGCCAGAACGCCGGCAATGGCGATCAACAAGGGCTTCAGTTTCATCGATGTTTCCTTCAAGGGGCTAAGAGTTGAAATGCTGGGAATCAGCGGTACACACGCAGGTGTTCGGGGGGGGCATAGACCTGGAAGGTCTGGCCGGGTTGGGGCAGGGCGGCATGGGCCAGCGCCATCTTGATGGTGGCGGGCTCCTGGCCGGCCACCTCGCAGCGCACGCGCAGGTGGTCGCCAAAATAAATCAGGTCCAGCATGCGGGCTTCAAAGGTATTCGGGCCGGCAGCTTCGGCCACCTGCAGCCGCTCGGGCCGCACGCCGCACTGCACCGGGTCACCGACCTTGGCCTGGTTGACGTTGACGCCTTGCAGTTGCACGCCATTGGGCAAACGCAGCGTGCAGACCCTGCCATTCACCGCTTCAACCTGGCCGTCCAGCACCGTGCTGTCGCCGACAAAGCTGGCGACAAAACGGTTCACCGGCGTCTCGTACAGGCTTTCCACCGCATCGATCTGCTGAATCAGTCCGTCGTGGAATACGGCCACGCGGTCGGACATGGTGAGCGCTTCCGACTGGTCGTGCGTCACATAGACAAAGGTCACACCCAGGCGGCGGTGCAGTTCCTTTAATTCGATCTGCATGTGCTCGCGCAGCTGCTTGTCGAGTGCGCCCAGGGGCTCGTCCATCAGCACCAGTTGCGGATCAAACACCAGGGCACGGGCCAGGGCCACGCGCTGGCGCTGGCCGCCGGAGAGCTGGCCGGGAAAGCGGTCGCCCATGGCGCCGAGCTGCACCATGTCAAGCGCGCGCTTGACCTTGGTGGCCTGGTCGGCGGCGGCCACCTTGCGTACCGTCAGCGGGTAGGCAATGTTGGCGGCTACCGTCATGTGCGGGAACAGGGCGTAGTCCTGAAACACCATGCCGAAGTTGCGCTTGTGCGGTGGCGTGCGCGTGATGGGCACGCCGCTCAGGCTGATCTCACCGGCGGTGGGGGATTCAAACCCGGCCAGCATCATCAGCGTGGTGGTCTTGCCCGAACCCGAAGGGCCCAGCAGCGAGAGGAACTCGCCCTGCTGGATGTTCAGGTTCAGGTCGCGAACGACCAGGTTCTTGCCATCGTAGGTTTTCTCAACGCCGGTAAAGCTGACGAGGGTTTTGGGGGCGCTCATGGGGTCCGGTCTATCAGGCGACTGCGTCAAGGCTGGCCGCGATGATGGCCAGGCCTTCGTCCAGGATGGCATCGCTGGCGGTCAGGGGCACCAGCACACGGATCACGTTGCCGTAGGTGCCGCAGGTCAGCAGGATCAGGCCGCGCTTGCTGGCTTCCACCGAGATGCGCTTGGCAAGGTCGGCGTCGGGCTGCTTGATGTCGCCGTTCTTGAAGACTTCCATGGCCACCATGGCACCCAGGCCGCGCACATCGCCAATGGCCTTGTGCTTCACAGCCATGGCTTTCAGACCGGCGGTCAGGCGCGCGCCCACTTCCACACTGCGTTGCAACAGGTTTTCTTTCTCAAAAATGTCCAGCACGGCGAGTGCTGCGGCACAGGCAATCGGGCTGCCGGCATAGGTGCCGCCCAAGCCACCGGGGCCAGCAGCGTCCATCACCTCGGCACGTCCGGCCACGGCCGAAATCGGGAAGCCACCGGCCATGGACTTGGCCATGGTGATCAGGTCTGGCGCCACGCCGCTTTGCTCCACGGCAAACCAGGTGCCGGTGCGTCCGGCA
>CANBTQ010000177.1 GCA_947372425.1 Comamonadaceae bacterium
CACCACGACCGACGTGGCAGCACTGAAGACAGCGCAGATCCAGGCCATCACCACGGCCGACTTCACGACGCTGACGACGGCGCAGATTGCGGCCCTGACGACCAGCCAGACCCAGGCGCTGACGACAGCTCAACTCGGTGCACTGACCACGGCGCAAGCGGTGGCGGTGACCACAGCCGACATTGCTGCGCTCAAGACTGCCCAGATCCAGGCCATCACTACAGCCGACATTGCGGCGCTGACCACAGCCCAGACGGTTGCGATCACCACGGGTGACATTGCAGCGCTGACGACCGACCAGGCCGTGGCCCTGACCACCGCGCAAGTGGCGGCACTGAGCACGGCCCAAGTGGCGGCGATTACTACGGCTGACATTGCGGTGCTGTCGACGAGCCAGGTGGTGGCGATCAGCACCACGGACATCGCGGCGCTGAAGACCAGCCAGATTGTTGCCTTTACGACCAGCGACCTGGTAGCGATTACCACCACGCAGATTGCAGCGTTCACCTCGATCCAGTCGGCTGCGCTGACCACCTCGCAGGTGGAAGCGCTGACCAGCAGCCAGATCGGAGCCTTCTCGGTGGGCAACGGCGCCACCGCCGCGCTCCACCTCGGCAGCCCGATCGTGCTGGACTTGAATGGCGATGGCGTGACGACGCAAAGCATCTCCAAAGGTGTGACTTTTGACCTGTTTGATAACGGCAAGAAGGTCAACACCGGCTGGGTCAGCAGCAGCGACGGTTTGCTGGTGATGGACCGCAACCACGACGGGCTGATCAACAGCGGCTCCGAACTGTTTGGCACGGCGACCACGTTGGCCGATGGCAGCAAGGCGTCCAACGGTTATGCGGCCCTGCAGGAAATGGATACCAACCACGACGGCAAACTTGACAAGAACGACGCCGCCTTTGCCGACCTGCGGGTCTGGGTGGACGCCAACTCGGATGGCGTGACCGAGACCGGGGAGCTCAAGACCCTGAGTGACCTGGGCATTGCCAGCATCAGCACGCAGGCCGATGCAAACCTGAGCAAGGACAACGGCAACCTGATCGGGCTGACCTCCAGCTACCAGACTACCGACGGAGCGACCCATGCGGCAGCCGACGTCTGGTTTGTGGCCGACGCCAACCAGGCCAATGCGGCACCGAATACGCCGGTAATCAACACCGGTGTGGCTATCGTGCCGCCAGCAGCCGGGGCAGTGGATACCAGCCTTGCCGCGGTGGTTCCGGCTGATGATTTGCGCAGCCGGGTCAGCAGTTTGGCGCAGGCGCTGAGTGCCTTCGGCAATGCGGATCCGTTGACCGGCACGGCCTCGGCCAGCAGCCAGTTGACGCCTGCGGCGGCCTCGGCAGCCGGGCAATCGCCGGTGTCGCTGACGGTGAGCAGCATGGTGAGCGTGATGCAGCAGTTTGATGCCAATGGCAACATGGTGGGTGCGCCCACCACCGGGGCAACCCCGCTGGCCAGTGCGCTGAGCCTGACCGGTGGCCAGGCGCCGGCAGCCACCAGCCTGGTGGCGCCGCCTTCCATCAAGCCGCTAGGCACCTGATACCCTCAGGCACCTGAAACGGGTGGCACGGCGCAAGCTGTGCCACCCGTTTTTCATGGCTGGAATAGGCGGCAAAACTGCAGCTATTTTTGCGGCTTGGGTGGCGGGGTGGCATGTTGAAATGACTGTCTCCTCCGGGAACACCTAAACATGGAAGAACGCTTTCCTCACACCACCGTCCAGTGCCTCGCGGCGATTGCGCAGCATCATCGCCTGCCGATCAATCCTGAGCGCTTGATTGAGGACTATGCCCTGGGCGCTGAGGAACCGCCCACTGCCACGCTGCTGCGCATGGCTGCCGATATCGGGCTCAAGGCCAAGCACGACAAGCTGAGCTGGACCAATCTGCTGGCCCAGGAAGGGGTGTTCCCCCTGATCGCCAAAATGCAGGACGGCAACTGCGTCATCGTCATGGGGGCATCCAGTGAAGACGGCGGCAAGGTTGCCGTGCTCAATCCGCTGGCTGACAAGGCCACCGTGCCGCTGCTGATCGGGCAGGAAACCTTTTGCACGCTGTGGGCGGGGGAGGTTTTTCTGATGAAGCGCATCTTTGCGCTGCCGCAGGACAGCCAGCCCTTCGGTTTTCGCTGGTTCATACCCGAGATCATGAAGCAGAAGGCGGCCTTGCGCGACATTGCGCTGGCCGCAATAGCCATGCACTTCTTGGCGCTGGCCTCGCCCATCTTCTTCCAGTTGGTGATCGACAAGGTGATGGTGCACCAGAGCATTTCCACCCTGTGGGTGCTGGGCATCGGCGTGATCATTGCCCAGGTGTTTGATTCGATTTTCAGCTACACGCGCCAGTTGCTGACCATGTCGGCGACCAACAAGATCGATATGCGGCTGACACGGCGCACCTTTGCGCACCTGTTGTCGCTGCCGATCGACTATTTCGAAACCACCACTGCCGGCGTCATCACCCGGCATATGCAGCAGGTGGAAAAGATCCGCGGCTTTCTGACCGGGCGCATGTTCTTCAGCGTGCTGGATGCCACCTCGCTAATCATCTTTCTGCCCATTCTGTTCACCTATTCGGCCAAGCTGGCCATGGTGACCTTGGCCTTTACGATTGCCATCGCCGGCATCGTGGCCGCGCTGGTGCCCACGTTTCAGCGCCGCCTGAAAGACCTGTACCAGGCCGAGGGCGAGCGCCAGAGCATGATGGTGGAAACCATTCACGGCATGCGCACCGTCAAGGCGCTGGCCATTGAGCCAACCCAGCGCCGCCTGTGGGACCAGCGTTCGGCGCAAAGCATCAATATGCACTTCCGGGTCGGCAAGCTGGCCATCTCGGGTAATGCGGTGACCGATTTCCTGAGCAAGCTGCTGCCCATCGTCATCATCATCCTGGGCTCGCAGGAGGTGTTCGACAAGACCATGACCGTGGGTGCGCTGATCGGTTTCCAGATGATTACCGGCCGCGTGACGGCGCCGCTGATTGCCATCGTCGGCCTGGTCAATGAATACCAGGAGACCCTGCTGTCCATCAAGATGATGGGCGAGGTGATGAACCGTGCGCCGGAAGGACGTGCCACTGCCGGTGGTCTGCGGCCCGAGCTGGCTGGCGAGATCTCATTTGAAGACGTCACCTTCCGCTATCCCGGCTCCACCGTGGCCGCGCTGGACCGCGCCAGCTTCACCATTCCGGCCGGCAAGATCGTGGGCATTGTGGGCCGCAGCGGCTCCGGCAAGACTACGCTGACCAAGCTGATCCAGGGCCTGTACCCGGTGCAGGAAGGCATTGTGCGGTTTGACCGCACCGATACCCGCGAAATTGAACTCGCCCACCTGCGCCGCCAGATTGGTGTGGTGCTGCAGGAAAACTTTTTGTTCCGCGGCACGGTGCGCGACAACATTGCCATGGCCCGGCCCGAGTCCACCTTTGAAGAGATCGTGGCCGCGTCGGATGCGGCCGGCGCTTCCGAATTTATCGAGCGCATGCCCCAGGGCTACAACACCATGCTGGAGGAAAACGCCTCGAATCTGTCGGGCGGGCAAAAGCAGCGTCTGTCGATTGCGCGCGCCCTGCTGACCCGCCCACGCATTCTGGTGCTGGACGAGGCTGCCAGCGCGTTGGACCCGGAGAGCGAGGCCATCTTCATCCGCAATCTGTCGCGCATCGCGGTGGGCCGCACCGTGATCATGATTTCGCACCGCCTGTCCACCCTGGTCAACGCCCATGCGATTCTGGTGATGCAGCAGGGCAAGCTGGTGGACGCGGGCACGCACCAGGAATTGTTGACGCGCAGTGAGACCTACCAGCAGCTGTGGAACCAGCAGACGAGCCACGTATGAAGTTGCCTTCTTTCTCATTCAAGTCCAAGGGCAAGCTGCCCGCCGAGCCCAAGCCGGTGAAGGCCAAAGCCAAACAGCCTGCAGGTAAGCCGGTTGTGGAGTATCTGCCGGACGCCGACGAGATCGAGCGCAGCTCTGTGCCACGCCTGGCCCAATTCACCGTGCATGTGCTGGTATTGGCCCTGGTGGTCTTTCTGGTCTGGTCTTGTGTTTCGGAGTTGGATGAGGTGGTCACGGCCCAGGGGCGCCTGAGCAGCCCGCTGCCCAATGTGGTGGTGCAACCGCTGGAGACCTCGATTGTCAAAAGTGTGGACGTGCGCGTTGGCCAGGTGGTGAAGCAGGGCGACCTACTGGCCACGCTGGATGCCACCTTTGCCCAGGCCGACGAGTCGCAATTGCAAATCCGCCTGAGCAGTCTGGAGACCCAGATCCAGGGCCTGGAGGCCGAGCTGTCGGGCGATCTGGAAAAAGGCAAGGTACCGCAAAACCCCGACCAGCAATTGCAGGCCAACCTGCTGGTGGAACGGCGTGCCAGCTACCGTGCCCAGCAGTTGCGCCTCTCGGAGAACATGTCCAAGCTGCGGGCCGAGTTGTACACCAACCGCAATGACCAGCAACTGGTGCTGTCGCGCCTCAAGTCGGTCAAGGAAATCGAGAGCATGCAGGAAAAAATGGTGGCGCAAAAGTACGGCGCACCGCTGCAACTGCTGGAGGCCCAGCAACGCACCAAGGAAGTGGAGCGCGAGGTCGAACAGACCCGCAGCCACGAGCAGGAACTGCGACGCGAGTACGCGGCGCTGGAGGCCGAGAAGCTGGGCTTCGAGAAGAATTGGCGCCAGAAGGCCATGGAAGAACTGCTGGGCGTGACCCGTGAACGTGATGCCCTGCAGCAGCAAATCCAGAAGGCCGACAAGCGCAGCCAACTGGTCGAGTTGCATGCGCCGGTGGACGCGGTGGTGCTGGACATTGCCAAACTCTCGCCCGGCTCCATCGTGCAAGGCGCAGAGACCTTCTTCACCCTGGTGCCGCTGAACACCACACTGGAGGCCGAGGTGCAGATCAACTCCATGGATGTGGGCTACATCAAGAAGGGTGACAAGGTGCACATCAAGCTGGACGCCTTCCCGTTCCAGCGCCATGGCACATTGGATGGAACCATTCGCACTGTCAGTGAAGACGCATTCAAGCGTGACAACAATGCCAAGGGTGCGCTGGATGCGTATTACGTCAGCCGCATCACGCTGGCGGGGACCCAGTTAACGAATATGATTGAATCATCAAGGTTGCTGCCGGGCATGACTTTGAATGCGGAAATCGTGGTGGGCAAGCGCACCATCATTTCCTACCTTGCCTGGCCGTTGACCAAGGGACTGGATGAGGCAGTCAGGGAACCAAAGTAACGTGTACCGGTATGACGCTGAAAATCAATCTCTATCAAATTGCCTACGACAGTGTGACGCTGCAGCAGGTGCAGGACAGTGGATTTCTGCTGCTGGACAACCGCAGCAACGAGCGCCCGGATTGGTATGAGTACTGGCCTATTCGCCAGTTCCTGTTGCGCGAGACGCTGGAGGAAGATGCCTTCTACGGATTCTTCTCGCCCAAGTTCACGGACAAGACGCAAATGACGCATGTCGATGTATGCAAGTACATCGGTGATGCCTACGCTAAGAATTCCATTGACGTCGCGTTGTTTTGTCCGCAGTCGGATATGGGTGCCAATTTTTTGAATGTGTTTGAACAGGCCGAGGTTTTTGATCCGGGTTTTATTGCGGCATCCAAGGCGTTCCTGTTGTCATGCGGGATCAACCTACCAATCGAAAGCATGGTAATGGACTCGCGGCAGATTGTTTTTTCCAATTACTTCGTTGCCAAACCGGCCTTCTGGAGGGAGTGGTTTGGACTGGCCGAAGCCTTGTTTGGTATGGCCGAAGATCCGGAGCATCCGCTGCGACCCGCTTTGTGCCACGGCACTACTTATTCGGAAGATGCGCAACGCAAGGTTTTTATATCGGAGCGGCTCGCTTCCTTGATTTTGTGCATGCGTCCTCACTATAAGGTGGCTGCGGCAAACCCGTTCAACTTCGGCTGGTCGATGAGCCGCTTCCGAGAGTTTCCTGAAGACGCATATATCAATGATGCGTTAAAGATCGCCTTCAAGGAACTGGGCTTTCCGCAGTACATGGATGCGTTTCGCAGCATCCGTAGCAGGTACCTTGCCGGCAGGAAATAGCGCCGCAGCGCTGTTCAGTGGTTGTCGAACCTTGCCAGGCTGACACGTGCCCTTTCGAAGGCTGGATTGAGGTTAAGGGCGTCCTGGTAGGCTTGCCGGGCTCCCGATCTGTCCCCGGCACTTTCAAGAACCGTTCCCAGGTTAAACAGCGCAGCAAAACGCAAATTTGAACTGCTGTGGTCTATCCACAACCGGTACAAAGCTGCCGAAACGGCCAACCGGCCTTGGCCTACCATTGTTTGCGCCGCATCGATTAGTGGTACCAGATCGAGCGAACCATCGCGGGTTGCTGCGAGTAGTTGCGGGTCCAGGTCGGCCTGCT
>CANBTQ010000178.1 GCA_947372425.1 Comamonadaceae bacterium
AGGCGGTGCCATGCTCTGCCGCCTCGCGCTCCATATAAGCCACCATCTTCTCTTCCACGGCCTCGCGCGTCAGCTCCGATTCCGCGGCCTCGTAGAAGCGGGCATCCCATTCCGCAAGCCACCAGGGGTTGTGATACGCCTCGCGGCCCAACATGACACCGTCAACGTGGCAGAGTTGCTCTGCCACCTGGGCACTGGTTTGTATACCCCCGTTAACAGAAAAGGTCAGTAGCGGAAAGTCTGCCTTGAGCTGGTGCACCAAGTCGTAGCGCAGCGGCGGAACCTCGCGATTCTCTTTGGGAGACAGGCCCTTGAGCCAGGCGTTGCGTGCGTGCACGATAAACACTTGGCAGCCTGCCTCGGACAATGTGCCGACGAAGTCGCGCACAAAGGAGTAACGCTCTTCGCGGTCAATGCCGATACGGTGCTTGACCGTGACCGGTACCTCCACCACGTCCAGCATGGCCTTCACACAATCGGCCACCAGTGGCGCCTCATTCATCAGGCAGGCGCCAAAGGCACCGCGCTGAACCCGCTCGGACGGGCAGCCGCAGTTCAGGTTGATCTCGTCATAGCCCCAGTACTGGCCCAATTTGGCGCAGGCGGCAAGCTCTGCGGCGTCGCTACCGCCCAATTGCAAAGCGACTGCATGCTCTTCCGCGTTAAAGCGCAGGTGGCGCGGCACATCGCCGTGCAGCAAGGCACCCGTAGTCACCATTTCGGTATACAGCCGGGCGTGCCGCGTCAGCAGCCGGTGAAAATAGCGGCAATGTCTATCGGTCCAGTCGAGCATGGGGGCCACGCTGAGGCGGTGCGGGGAAGGCGTAGGTTTCAAATCGTGAGCTTGGTAATGTCGGGAAAAATACCTGGTCGGGCCGTGACGCAAGGGACTGACGCTTCAGCCCGGATTTACGGGGTAACGCACCAGGGCGCTGTATTGTGAACCAACCCCATCCACAAAGCCCAACCCGAACTTGCCGCCAGGGCCAAGCCGGCCAGGCGCACACCCCAGGCGCCGTCGCCACCGGTACGCATGCTATTTGAGCGTAGCTTCAGCCACAGCCATGGCGCAGCCGTCATGGTCACACTGGTTCCCAAGGCAAACAGCGCCATGACAAGCGCACCCGCTGCCGGGCCGCCGGCCATGGCAGCCACCAGCAAAGCCGAATACAGCAAACCGCAGGGCAACAATGCCCACAAGGTGCCCAGCAACACGGGCGCACCACCAGCGCCAGCACCCAGGGCCTTGGCACGTGCCCAGATGCGGCGGCCGGCAAGCTCCAGCCAAACTGGTTGCCGGGCGCGCAACAGCAGGGTCACACCCAAAAGAAATGCTGCCAGGTGGAACATGCTCCACACTGGCCTGAGGGCAGCCGATTGAACTGTGAGCCAGCCCAGACCCTGAATGGTTGCAGCCGCCAAGGCGCCCAGGGCTGAATATCCGACAACACGTCCCAATTGGAAGCCGAGAATCGCCGAGATTTTGCGAACGCCCGCAGCCTGCCCGATCCCGGCGCAGGCGGCACCACACATGGCAACACAATGCGGGCCGCCCACCAGGCCCATCAGCAGCGCAGTGGCGCCCAAGGAAAATTGCATCCTGGGATGCTAAATGATCTTGGAAAACTTGGCGCGCGTACGGTCGGTTTGCAAATAGCGGTCAAACACCATCGCCACGGCTCGCACAAAGAACCAGCCCTTCGCGGTCACCTGGATTCCGGTGCTGTCCAGCGACACCAGCCCCTGCTCCGCCAGGACCTGCAGCGCTTCCATCTCTTTGCCGAAGTAGTTCTGAAATTCGATGAGGTATGCCAACTCAATCGACTCAAACTGCAAATGCCCCTGGCACATCAGCGCCATGATGACGGCACGGCGCACCAGGTCGTCACGCGTTAGTGCCAAACCGCGGACCACCGGGAAATTGCCATGATCCAACGCGTCGTAATACTCTTCCAGTGTCTTGGCGTTCTGGCTGTACGTTGCACCGATGCGACCGATGCTGGAAACGCCCAGTGCAATCAAATCGCAATCGGGTTGTGTGCTGTAGCCTTGAAAATTACGATGCAAACGCCCCTGGCGCTTTGCCACAGCCAATGCATCGTCGGGCAAGGCAAAGTGGTCCATGCCCACGTACACATAGCCCGCACCCAGGAAAGCTGCCAGCGAGTGCGACAGCATGGAAATCTTGGAGCCACCCGTGGGCAGTTCCAACGTATTGATGCGCCGCTGGGGTTTGAATCGTTCCGGCAAGTGGGCGTAGGCATAGAGTGCAATGCGATCGGGCCGCAACGCCACCACCTGCGCCAGTGTGCGATCAAACGACTCGGGGCTTTGCTTGGGCAAGCCGTAAATCAGGTCGATGTTGACGGACTCGAAACCCTGACTGCGCGCAGCTTCCACCAGCGAAAACACCTGCTCTGCAGGTTGTACGCGGTGCACCGCCTTCTGCACGGCCAAGTCAAAATCCTGCACACCAAAGCTCAAGCGGTTAAATCCCAACTCGGCCAGTGTTTCCAAGCGCTTTTCATCAATGGTGCGCGGATCAATTTCAATCGAGTATTCACCACCGGGCGCAAAATTGAAATTGCGCTTGAGCATGACCATCAGGCTTCGCAATTCCTCATCGCTCAGGAAGGTGGGGCTTCCTCCGCCCAGATGCAGTTGGCTGACCGATTGCCCCGTACCGATCAGCGCGGTGTGCAATTCAACCTCACGGGTCAGGTAGCGGAGATACTCACCGGCCTTTTCATGGTGCTTGGTAATGATCTTGTTGCATGCGCAGTAGTAGCACAGTGATTCACAAAACGGAATGTGCACATATAGCGACAATGGAAGGGCCAGTGCCGCTGCACCGCTACGCCGCTGCGCTAGCGCCTGTGCATAGTCCTCTGCAACAAATGCTTCCACAAACCGGTCCGCGGTAGGATACGAGGTGTAGCGGGGACCGGAGACGTCATATTGACGTAGCAATTCGTCGGTTACAGGGGAGACGACACTATTCATAAGCCCTCCATGGCATGGTGGGCACTTTGCATCAAGACCCCTTTTTTAGGTTTGATGTGAATCAATCTATTGAAACGATGACCCTGAAGAAAATTAGGTTCATAATTGATCTGTATCAGGCAACTATTTAGTTGAATAAATCATATGAAGGCACAAATTTCTGGCGAGGCGCATGCGTCGATTGCCATTACTCCTGTAGGCAACGTAATTGAAATGAACTCGCACACCATCAAGGTCGCCTGTTCCAATTGCAATCTGCGCGAGTTGTGCATGCCTTTAGGGCTCAGTCCCTCAGAGTTGGAACGCATCGATGACGTAGTAGCCAATCGCCGCAAAATCAAACGCGGAGCAACGCTGTTTCGCAACGGTGAAAAGTTCACCAGCCTGTACGCCATCCGCACTGGTTTTTTTAAGACCTGCGTTGCCTCGGAAGACGGCCGTGACCAGGTCACTGGTTTTCAGATGGCCGGCGAAATCGTAGGCCTTGACGGCATAGTCAATGAACACCACACCTGTGATGCCGTGGCGCTGGAAGATGCAGAAGTGTGTGTCATGCCCTTTGATCGCATCGAGGAGTTATCGCGTGAAGTCAATGCCCTGCAACGGCATGTGCACAAAATCATGAGCCGGGAAATCGTGCGCGAAAATGGCGTCATGCTATTGCTTGGCAGCATGCGGGCTGAAGAACGTCTGGCTGCATTTTTGTTGAATTTGGTACAGCGCTTGCACGCGCGCGGCTTCTCCCAGTCGGAGCTGATCTTGCGCATGACACGTGAAGAAATCGGCAGCTATCTAGGCCTCAAACTGGAGACTGTCAGCCGCACCTTTTCCAAATTCGTGGAAGATGGCATTGTTGAAGTCAAACAACGCCACGTTCGCATTTTGAACACCGATGCGCTCAAGGACATTGTCAACCCCAAGGTGTGCAACTAGGGCCTGCCTGACGCGGCCTGCCCCTGCATCTGTCAAGGTGCGTCAGCGGGCTTGGGAACGCCCGTAGCTGCATGGTTGCGGGCCTGCATGGCAGGTGAAGCACTGGAAGGTGTTCCGCCCAAGGTCTTGTTGATTTCCAGCCCCTTCTGGTAGTAATTTTCGTCCATCACCGGATCAGGCCGCGTGATTGCGAGATACAAGGTGAAAAAGCTGGCCAGCACCACAATGGCCGGGCCACCAACCACCAACCAGACGTGTCCAAACTTCCACCACGGCTGGGGTTCGGCTTCGTTTGAAGCAGGTGTATTTTTATTCATCAGATTTCCTTTTTTACCGCGCCAAATTGAAAAACCCCGCAAGCGCATCGAGCATAAACCCGAAACGCCAACGAGGCTTAATTGGCTTGAACAGCGTGGTTACTGCTTTGAAGCCGCGTTATTGGACAGGCCCCAGATATAAGACGCCAGCACATGGATTTGTGCTTCGGTCAACTTGCCTTCCTGCGCCGGCATGACATTGGTCTTACCATTGGTGACCATGGCAATGATGGCGTTTTCGCCATAGCCATGCAGCCAGATGTTGTCCGTCAGATTGGCAGAGCCTACGGCCTGCATACCCTTGCCGTCTGCACCGTGGCAGGCTGCACACACCACAAACTTCTCTTTGCCCAGATTGGCGCGGACGGAGTCATGCGGGCTACCGGACAAGCTCAAGACGTAATTGGCCACATTCTTGACATCGTCAGAGGTTCCTACAGCAGCAGCCATGCTGGGCATATTTCCAACGCGACCCTTGGTAATCGATTCCACGATCTTCTCGGGCGTACCGCCGTGCAGCCAGTCGTTGTCGGTCAGGTTGGGAAAGCCCTTGCCGCCACGGGCATCCGAACCATGGCACTGCGAACAGTTGTTCATAAACAAACGCTCACCGATAGCGTGGGCCTGGGGATCCTTGGAAACGTCTTCCACCTTCATGGCCATGAACTTGGCATACAGAGGCGCAACCTCTGCGTCACCCTTGGCCACTTCAGCATCGTACTGACCATGTGAACTCCAACCGGAACTGCCGGCAAATGAACCCAGGCCTGGGTACAGCGACAGGTACACCGCTGCAAACAGAATGGTGATGATGAAAAGGCCCACCCACCAGCGCGGCAAGGGGTTGTTCATCTCACGCAGGTCACCGTCCCACACGTGTCCGGTGGTGTTGTCATTGGCCGTCATGGCCTTGGCCTTACCACTGAACCACAACAGCAGCGCGCACGCCGAGATGGAAAAGATGGTGATGCCGGCCACATAAACTGACCAGAAATTACTTGTAAAGTCACTCATGTTGAATCCTATTGGGGTAGATCAGTCTTGCTGAAAGGGCAAATTGGCGGCTTCAGAAAAGTCGTTGGAGCGCCGCTTGGACCAAGCCCACCACACAATTCCAATAAATGCGGCGAAGCTGACCAGGGTCGCTATCGCGCGCAGGGTGTTGATATCGAATTCCATATCGGTCTCCCAATACTTATCGCAGGGCCAGACCCAGAACTTGCAGATAGGCGATGACCGCATCCAGTTCTGACTTGCCCTTGACGTCTTCCACAGACTTGGCAATCTGCTCGTCTGTATAGGGCACGCCCACCTTGCGCAGGCCGGACATGTGCGCAGGCATCACTTCAGCATCGACCTGGTTCTTGGCGAGCCAAGGATAGGCAGGCATGTTGGACTCAGGTACCACGTCACGCGGGTTGGTCAGGTGGATGCGATGCCATTCGTCGCTGTACTTGGCGCCGACACGGGCCAGATCCGGGCCGGTGCGCTTGCTGCCCCACTGGAACGGGTGGTCATACACCGACTCGCCGGCCACCGAGTAGTGACCGTAGCGCAATGTTTCAGCACGGAAGGGGCGAATCATTTGCGAGTGGCAGTTGTAGCAACCTTCACGGGTAAAGATGTCGCGTCCTGCCAACTGCAGCGCGGTGTAAGGCTGAATGCCCTTGATCGGCTCGGTCGTGGACTTTTGAAAGAACAGGGGAACGATTTCCACCAATCCGCCGAACAGCAGAACGATGAGAATCAGAACGATCATCAAGAAGTTATTGGTCTCAATCGCTTCGTGAGACAGGCTGGAATTGTTGTTTGACATTTTTATATTTCCTTCAATCAAGCGTGGGCAACCGAGGTTGGCACTTCAACGCTGACAGCGCGGCCGCCGGTGGCAGTTTTCAGTGTGTTCCACAACATGATGATCATGCCGGTGAGGTACAGCAGACCGCCGAGCAGACGCAGCACGTAGAAGGGATAGGTGGCCTTGACGCTTTCCACAAAGGTGTAGGTCAGGGTGCCATCAGGGTTGATGGCGCGCCACATCAGACCCTGCATCACACCGGCAATCCACATGGCAGCGATGTAAATCACG
>CANBTQ010000179.1 GCA_947372425.1 Comamonadaceae bacterium
TTGTGGGACCCGCTGGACGGCGACATCGACCCCTCGCAGCTGACCCAGGCGCTGGCGCGCGAGGCGCGGGCGCTGGGCGCGACCATACGCCGCCACACCCGCGTGACGGCCTTGCAGCAGAAACCCAATAGCGAGTGGATGGTCACCACCGACAAGGGCGAGATCCATTGCGAGATCGTGGTCAACGCCGCCGGTTACCGCGCCGCCGAAGTCATGAAGATGGTGGGCCGCCACATGCCGCTGGCGGTGATGTCGCACCAGTATCTGGTCACCGAAGATTGCGAAGAATTGCTGGCGCGGGGTGCCGCACGCCTGCCCCTGCTGCGCGACCCCGACACCTCGTACTACCTGCGCCAGGAGCGCAACGGTTTCATCCTCGGGCCCTATGAGTGGAAGGCCACGCCCATGTGGTTGGACGGCATGCCCGACGACTTTGCCAACCAGCTCTGGAACGACGACTTCGACCGGCTGGAAAAATACATTGAAGATGCCATGGCCCGCGTGCCGGCGCTGGGTCGCGCCGGCATCAAGCGCGGCGTGAACGGCCCCATTCCGTATTCGCCGGACGGCAATCCGTACATCGGCCCCGAGCCGGGCCTGCTCAACTTCTTCCACTGCAACAACTTCAGCTTCGGCATCACGCAGGCCGGTGGTGCCGGCAAGGCGCTGGCCGAATGGGTGCTGCATGGCGCACCCGAGTGGGACCTGTGGTCGCTGGACCGGCGCCGCTTTGGCGACTATGCGAGCACGGCCTATACCGTGGCCAAGGCGGTGGAGGTGTACCAGAACGAATATGCCTCGTCCTTCCCTTACGAGGAGCGCGAGGCCGGGCGCCCGCTGCGCACCTCGCCCACCTACGAAACCCTGAAAGCCAAGGGCGCCCGCTTTGGCGCCCGTGGCGGCTGGGAACGCGCGGTCTACTTTGACCTGAATGGCGAATTGCCCAGGGAAGAAAAGCTGTCCTTTCGCCGCGAAAGCATCTGGCACGGTGTGGTGGCCGAAGAGGTGAAGGCCGTGCGTGAACGCGTGGGTGTGCTGGACCTGCCGGGCTTTACCAAATACGAGCTCAAGGGCCCGGGCGCTGCGGCGCATCTGGACTATCTGACGTGCTCCAAGCTACCGGCGCTGGGTCGTGTGTCGCTGGCCTATGCGCTCACCCCCGCAGGCAAGCTGTGGAGCGAGTTCACCATCACCCGCGTGGCGGAAGACCATTTCTACATCATCAGCGCGGCGATTGCCGCCACGCACGATATGGACCTGCTCAGCAGCACGCTGCCTGCAGACAGCCCCATCAGTGTGCGCGACATCTCGGCGGATTTGGGCACGCTGATCATTGCCGGCCCGCGTGCCCGCGAGGTGCTGGCACAGATCACCACCACCGACCTGAGCAACGCCGGCTTCCCCTGGCTGACGGCCCGCGAAATCGCCACCGTGGCCGGGCGCTGCTATGCCATGCGCGTGAACTACGTGGGCGAACTGGGCTGGGAGCTGCATGCGCCGGTGGCCATGATGCAAGACCTGTACGACGCGGTGTGGCAGGCCGGTGAGGCATACGGCATGCGCGACTTCGGCCTGTATGCCATGGACAGTCTGCGCGTGGACAAGTGCTACCGCGGTTGGAAGAGCGACCTCGAGAGCGGCTACACACCGCTCGAAGCCTCGTTGGACCGATTCGTGGATGTGAAGAAGCCGAACTTTGTCGGGCGCGATGCCCTGCTGGCCGAACATGCGCGCGGCCCCAAGTTCCGCTTTGTGCCCATGCTGTTTGACGAGGATGGCGATGCCGAGGCGCCGTATTGCGCGCAGGTATTCGATGGCGACACCAATGTGGGCCTCACCACCTCCGGCGTCTGGAGCCACACCTTGAACAGGAGCGTGGCCCTGGCCTATGTGCGTACCGACCTGGCTGTGCCGGGCACCGTGCTTCAGGTGCAGGTGCTGGGCCGATTGCTTTCTGCCACCGTGCAGGCCGAGCCCCTGTACGACCCCAGGAATGAACGGCTGCGCGCGTAGGCGCGCCAGCACGCTTCAAACGCCGCACCCGACGCAGCCCAGACTTGCCATTGCCCGCGAATCCATAAGACATAAAGAGGACCGACATGAGCGCAAACCCTGAAATCATTCCCCGCCGTGGTGGTGCCCGCGAAGCACGCCGGGCCGCCCGCAGTTCCGCTTTACCGGACCATTTGCGCCCCGTGCGCCCGGGCATGAGCGGCGGGCGCTACAAGCCGCTGAGCGATGCCGACGTACTGAAAATTCACCACGCCGCGCTGGACGCGCTGGAGACCATAGGCTTTGCCGACGCGCCGCAATCCGGCATAGACGCCATGGTCAAGATGGGTGCCAAGCTCACCGACACCGGGCGCCTGCTGTTTCCGCGTGCCCTGGTGGAAGACACTGTGGCTATGGCGGCGCGGCACTTCCCGCTTTATGCGCAGGACCCGAAGTACGACATGGAGCCCTGGGGCGACAAGGTTTACTTCGGCACGGCCGGTGCGGCCGTACACATGGTGGATGCCAAAACCGGCGCCTACCGCGAATCCACCACCAAAGACCTGTACGACATTGCCCGCGTGGCAGACACGCTGGAACACATCCACTTCTTCCAGCGCTCGGTGGTCTGCCGCGACCTGCCCAAGCCGGAGGAAATGGATTTCAACACCACCTATGCCTGCGTGGCAGGGACGACCAAGCACGTGGGGTCGAGCTGGACCTCGCCCGAGCATCTGGAGCAAAGCCTGAAGATGCTGCACCTGATTGCCGGTGGTGAGGACAAGTGGCGTGCGCGCCCGTTTGTCAGCCAGTCGAATTGCTTTGTGGTGCCACCCATGAAGTTCGCGGTGGACGCCTGCAAGTGTCTGGAGGTGGCGGTGCGCGGCGGCATGCCGGTGCTGCTGCTGTCGGCCGGGCAGGCGGGTGCCACTGCACCGGCCTCGCTGGCGGCCGCGCTGGTGCAGGAGACGGCGGAGTGTCTGGCCGGGCTGATCTATGTGAACGCGATACAACCGAAGGCGCCGGCCATGTTCGGCACCTGGTGCTTTGTGTCGGACCTGCGCACCGGTGCCATGTCGGGTGGCAGCCCGGAGCAGGCCCTGCTGTCGGCGGCCAGCGCGCAGATCGCCCGCTATTACGACCTGACCGGCGCCACCGCCTCCGGCATGACCGACTCCAAGATGCCCGATGCCCAGTGCGGCATGGAGCGCGCCTACAACCACGCGCTGGTAGGCAATGCCGGTGCCAATCTCATTTACGAGTCCGCTGGCATGATGGCCAGCCTGATGGGCTTCTCGTTGGAGAGCCTGCTGATCGACAACGACCTGATTGGCGCGGTGCAGCGCACCATACGCGGCATCGAGGTGAATGACGAGTCCATCTCACTGGAAACCATGCGTCAGGTCTGCCTGGAGGGCCCGGGCCATTACCTGGGCTCGGACCAGACCCTGCACCTGATGCAGCGCGATTACATCTACCCCACGCTGGGCGACCGCTCCAGCCCCAACCAGTGGGAGGAACGCGGCCGCCCCTCGCTGGTGGACAAGGCCGCCACCAGGCTGGAAACCATTCTGGCGACGCACTACCCCTCGCACATCCCGCATGAGATTGACGACGCCATCCGCGCCCGGTTTCCGGTGCGCCTGCCGCGCGAGGCCATGCGCGCGGCCTGATGCGGGCGAAGTGCGCAGCCCGGCTTTACGCGGCTTTACCACGGTAAGTATTTGTGCGGGTAGGCGCAGCCGCAGGCACCGCGTTAAAGGCTCAGCAGCGCTTGTGCTGCTGAGGAGTTTTCTGTGAATATGCTGCGTCGTCTGGCCCGGTTGGGCCTGTTGGTGGTGTTGGGTTTTTATCTGACGGGTTGTTGTATCGCGCCGCATGGTGGCTGGATGCACGGTGACCGCGGTGGCTATGGCGACCGTCGCTAGGTTCTGCGAGCTGCGGGGACCTCTGCATCGGGTGGCTGGCTACAATCCAGAGCGCCCGACATAGTTCAATGGATAGAACGGGGTCCTCCTAAGACTCAGATACAGGTTCGATTCCTGTTGTTGGGACCATGTGATCGCTTCACAAGGTCTCAGAAAAAGCCAAAACCCGCACGTTCATCCAGCGTAGCGGGTTTTTTATTGCCTCCTGCAGCCTCAGGGGCAACGTTCCATCACGGTGCGGCCAGGTGGCGATTTCCGTGTTTCGCGACGGGTCGATGTGGATTTACATGGACTTCTTGCGCGGGCTGAAAAACAAGGCACTCATGTCAAGCAATTCAGCGGTCTGAGCAGCGGCACGCAAGGGTTGCTCAAACAGAGGGGCCGGTGCGCTGAGCGTGGAATCCTCAAAGTCCTGGATAAAGACCGAATCGTTCCACTGCTCCATACCGGTGGCACTGTCGAACTCAATGACCTCGCAGGTGGCACTGGGCGGCGGAAGCCGGTCTGACGAGGCATTCAAATTGATAAAGCGGGAGGGAAATTGGGGCTTGAATAGACGCTTGATTGGATTGTTCATACTCGTCCTGAAGAAACTTTAATTCCTCATAATTTGCCAGAAAATGATAAAAAAATCAATTTACTTGTGTAGTTTTCGATGAAAAAGCAAAAATACACACCTATTCATACGGAGAAGCCGACGCATCGTTGGCGGGTATTTTCATTGCCTTGCCCGGCCGAGTTGGCCCGGAGTCCCTGTGGGCATCCGGTTGTGACGCCCGGCATGGCCGCAGGACCGCGCTACCCAGTTCAGCAGCGGGGGCGCAGAGAGATGACCCGGTGGACGGCTGGCACAATAGCGCCAACGTTTTCACTGTCCCATGACGTGGGGCACTCTTGAAAACGACAGTACCTTCAGCGGTACTTGTTGTCATCCCAATGCAGTAGCCTTGCACCCATTCGGCCAATGGCCGGCCCTGCGGTTCCTGTTGTTGGATCCGCCGTTCTCCAGGTCTTGTGCGCCACGCAATGGTGTCCCTGACCAACCCGTAGTCTTGTCCATGCGAAAACTTTTGACGGTCCTGGCCTTGTTGCTCTGGACCTTGATGCACAGTGCCTTTGCCGAGTGTCTGCCGCCCCTGCGGGAGCCCAGTGCCGAGCAGTTGCAAGCCGCGCGGCAGCAGGCCCGCGATCGTGGTTTTCTCTGGCGCATCAGCAAGGGTGGCCATACGTCCTACCTTTACGGCACTATCCACCTGGCCAGGCTGGACTGGATATTCCCCGGTGCACAGGTGCTTGGCGCATTGCGTCTGACCGATACGGTGGCGCTGGAGTTGAACCTGCTGGATCAGGACACCGTGAGCGCGATACAAAAAGGCGTGCGTGATGCCAGCCCTGCACCGCAGCCCCCCGCGTTCACCCACTGGGTGCGTCAAAAGGCCGAAGAAAACTGCCTGAACCTGCAGCAGTTACAAGCGCTGCGTCCGGAAGTGCAACTGATGAGTATCACCATGGCCGTGGCGCGCAAGAGCGGGCTGGAGGCGAGCTACGGTATAGACATGCTGCTGGCGCGCATTGCCAAGGATCTGGGCCGACCGATTGAACCACTGGAATCCGCACAGGACCAGTTGAATGCCTTGCAGCAGGAGGTCAGTCAGGATGGGGGTGTGGCAGACGATCTGCAGTCCTTCAGCCCCGAAGAGCAGGAGCAGTCCGACCAGGTGCTGCTCAAGCTGGCAGCGGCATGGGAGCACAGTGACTTTGCCACCATGGAAAGCTATGCGCAGTGGTGCCACTGCATGGAAACCGCCAGCGACCGCCAGCAGATGAAACGTTTGATTGAAGACCGCAACCCCAGGATGGCAAACCGCATTGATGCCCTGCATGGCCTGGGCCACAAGGTGTTTGCCGCGGTGGGCAGTCTGCATCTCATAGGGGGAGACCAGGCGGTGCCCGGCCTGCTGGAAAAGCGCGGCTACAGCGTGCAGCGCGTGTTCTGAGCGCGGACTATTTGGTCAGGTGCCGCATGGCCTCTTCCAGGCCCTTGAGGGTGAGCGGGAACATGTGCTGCTGCACCAGCTGCTGCACCAGGGCAATGCTTTGGCGGTACTGCCAGACGCCCTGTGGCTCGGGGTTGATCCAGGCGAATTTGGGAAAGGCGCTGGTCAGGCGGCCAATCCACTCGGCACCGGCCTCGGCATTGTTGTACTCCACGCTGCCGCCGGGCTGCAAAATTTCGTAGGGGCTCATGGTGGCGTCGCCGACAAAGATCAGCTTGTAATCCTTGTTGTACTTGCGCAGGATGTCCCAGGTGTCGAACTTCTCGGCAAAGCGGCGCCGGTTGTTCTTCCACATGAAGTCGTAGGGGCAGTTGTGGAAGTAATAAAACTCCAGGTGCTT
>CANBTQ010000180.1 GCA_947372425.1 Comamonadaceae bacterium
TTGGCGCCGCGCGTCAGGCACACCACGTGGGCCAGCTTGGACATGGCGGCAACAATGACCTCCAGGTCTTTGCTGCCACACCAGACCTGCGCCTCTTCCTCGTTGCAGAACAGGTAATCCAGGTCGCTGCCAACCATGGCCTCCAACCCCGCGCGGCAGAAGTTGATCATGCTCATATCGCTGAGCGTGGTGGCCAGCTTGACGCCGGCCTCTTTGGCGATGGCGCGGCCCTTGAGGGCTGCGTCCAGGCCGGTGGGCGATGCCGACAGATAGCCTTCCATGTAATACACCTTGGACTTGGCAATGTCCTTGGCCTGCAGCGCGGTGTGGTCGATGTCGGCCGTGGCGCCCAGAAAAGTGCTCATGCTGCGCTCGGCGTCGGGCGTGACCATCACCATGCAGATGCCCGTCTGGCCTTCGGGGAAGGCAGTGTGCGACAGGTTGGTCGCCACGCCGTTGGCCAGCAGATCCTGGTGGTAGAAGGCGCCCAGTTCGTCGTCCGCCACGCGGCAGGAATAGAAGGCCTTGCCACCCAGTTGCGCCAGTGCCACCGTGGTGTTGCCGGCTGAGCCGCCACCGGTGCGGCGGCTGTGCAGGCCGTGCACGCCGGCCAGCAAGTAGGCGCGACGCTCGGCGTCGATCAGCGTCATGTGGCGCTTCTCCACGCCCAGGGCCTGCAGTTGCGCGTCGGAGACTTCGTATTCGGAGTCCACCAGCGCATTGCCAATGGCGTAAAGGTCGTAATGGGACATGGGTTTCCTGGATTTGAAAGGGTTTACTGTTCGACGAAGGCGCGCTCGACGACGAAGTCGCCGGGGGATGTGGTGCTGCCTTCGGAGTAGCCCTTCTTCTCCAGAATCACCTTCAGGTCTTTGAGCAGGCCGGGGGAGCCGCAGATCATGACGCGGTCATTGGCGGGGTCCATCTTGGGCAGGCCCAGGTCTTTTTCCAACTTGCCAGAACTGATCAGATCGGTAATGCGGCCCTGGTTGCGAAAGGGTTCGCGCGTCACGGTGGGGTAGTAGAGCATCTGCTCGCTGATCATCTCGCCCAGGAACTCGTGGTCGGGCAGCTCGTGCATGAAGTAGTCATGGTAGGCCAGCTCCTTGACCTCGCGCACCCCGTGCACCACGATGACTTTCTCAAAGCGCTCATAGGTAGCCGGATCGCGCGCCACACTCAGGAACGGGGCCAGGCCGGTGCCGCTGCCCAGCAGGTACAGGTTCTTGCCCGGCAGCAGGTAGTCGATCAACAAGGTACCGGTGGGCTTTTTGCCCACCACAATCTTGTCGCCCACCTTGATGTGCTGCAGCTGCGAGGTCAGCGGGCCGTCCTGCACCTTGATGCTGAGGAACTCCAGGTGCTCCTCGTAATTGGCGCTGGCAATGCTGTAGGCCCGCAACAGCGGTTTGCCGTTGGGCTGGCGCAGGCCGATCATGGTGAAGTGGCCGTTGGAAAAGCGCAGGGCCGGATCGCGGGTGGTGGTGAAGCTGAACAGGCGGTCTGTCCAGTGGTGTACGCTCAATACGGTTTCGTCCAGAAATGCACTCATGGGGGCCTTGTTGTGGTTCAAAGCTGCGCTGCAGCAAACCCCATAGTGTAAAAGGTTGGCCTACCACGATCTGACATAACCATAGACCCAAAAATTATTTGCCAGCAAGCCGCAAAATGCCCTCCTCCAACGCCTCCAACCCCGTGCCGCTGCTGGTGGCCTGCCTGTGCGCCCAGTGGTGCGGCACCTGCAAAGACTACGCCGCCTTGTTTGGCGCACTGCAAACGGACTTTCCGGGCGCCCACTTCCGCTGGATTGATATTGAAGATGAGTCCGAACTGGTGGACCCGATTGAGGTGGAGAACTTCCCCACCCTGTTGATCGCCACCGGCGGCCAGGCGCGCTTCTTTGGCACCCTGACGCCGCACATAGAAACCTTGAAGCGCCTGATCCAGTCCCACCAGGGCCACAGCGGCCCGAGCCGGCTGCCGGCTACCGTGCAGGCGCTGACGCAGCGCCTTGCCGCACAAGCCCCCTGAACACAGCCTCAGGCCTGGGCCGCCACCAGGTTCTTGTAAACGCCACAGCCCACATACAGGTCGTCCACCATCAGCACATACGACATCTTGGTCTGCACCTGCCCGGAGGCCGGATTGGTGATGTCGTACTCCACCCAGCCGGGCTCGTAGCTGGCCTGGGTGATGATGGTTTGCAGCAGGCCTGCACCATCAATGCCGGCAATGTCCTGCACCCGCGTGCCCACCTTGGCGGCGTTGCCGCCAAACGCCAGGTAGCGCCCCTGCACATCCAGCGCAAATACATACATGTCACGGTCAAAAAAGCCCATGGACGCATCGGTCAGGTCGCGCAAATAACTGTCACCGGAACTGCGGCGACGCTGCGCCACCGCGCGCTCCACCAGGGCCACCGCCTCATCGGGTGAACCTTGCAGTAGTTTGAAGAGCGCCACCGAATCCACCAGTGTTGTGGCGCGTGCTTCCATGTCCTGCGCCTTCTCGACGGCATGGCCCACCATCTGCGCGTTGCGTTGCGTGATTTCGTCCAGCTGACGCACAGCCGAGGTGATTTCACTCAGACCCGCACTCTGCTCGGCACTGGACGCCGAGATTTGCGACATGCTGTCCGCCACATCGCGGATACCGCTGACGATTTGGGTGATGGTGGCGCCGGCGGCATGGATTCTTTGCACGCTGGCCGCAATCTGCGATGAAGATGCACCAATCAGCTGGCGGATCTCCTTGCTGGACGCCGCCGAGCGCTGCGCCAGCGAACGCACCTCGGTGGCCACCACCGCAAAACCACGCCCGGACTCACCGGCGCGCGCAGCTTCAACCGCGGCATTGAGCGCCAGGATATTGGTCTGGAAGGCCAGCCCGTCAATCACCCCCACGATTTCATCCATCCGCTTGGCACTGGCCTGAATGGCTTCCACCGAAGCCACGGCCTCGGCCATGATGGCCGAGCCGCTGACCGCCACGTCACGCACCTCGCTGGCCCGCCCGTTGGCGCTGCCCGCCGTGCCGGCATTGGCCTGCACCACCGAGGACAGCTCTTCCACGCTGGCCGCCGTCTGCTCCAGATTGGCAGCCTGCTGCTCGGTGCGGTCCGACAAATCCTGGCTGTCGCGCGACAGGCTTTTGCCCGCGTGGGCCACAAACGCCGCGTTGCCCCGCACATTGGCCACCATGGCAGACACCGTGCGCCCCAATGCACCCATGGACGCCATGACGGCACCCAGTTCATCCCGGTTGTTGGAAAGAGGGGGCTGGCGCAAATCACCGGCCATCATCCGGTTCATGGCCTGCGTCAATTGCGCCATGTCCTGCGACACACTGACGGCAAAGGCAAGCAGCACATACACCAGCACCACCGCATCCGCCACACACAGCGCCACCACAATCTGAAAGGCCGCCTTGGGTTCGGTGCCCAGAAAGAACGCCCACAACACCACCAGAATCGGCATGGCAGAAAGGAAACCGATCAAGGCAATCTTGTTCGCGTACGACAAACGCCGCAGCACTGCCATGCCAAGGCCCATCACGCCAGTTGCTTGCATTGAATCTGTCCTTGCTTATCGGAACGCCGCGGCACCCTGCTTGCCGCAACAACGCTCCTACATGAAATCCCTGAACACCTTTATACACGCCATAGCGGGCTAGCCGTGACAGGCAAGCCCCGAATGTGCTGCCAGCCACACGGCGCGCGCCAAAAATTGATAAATAGGCAAAATGAAACCGAAAAATCAGCACGCATATCCCCCATTTGTGGGATGGGCAGACCCGGCCGTCGTCGCCAGAATGGCACGGTCTGTCACACAGGCACATAACAACCGATCACACAAGGGTATTTTCGCAATGAAGTCTTTTCAAATGACCTCGGCCGCTGCGTTGGTGGCTGTTGCTGCAATTTCTTTGACCGCCTGCGGCGGCGGCGGCGGTGGCAGCAGCACCGTTGCAGGCACGACGGACACCACAGTCACCGTGTCGCCCTCGTTGGGCAAGTTTTCCCGCGGTGCACTGGTCACCATCAAGAAGCTCAATGGCGACACCATCTCGACCGGCACCACCACCGATGCCGGTACGGCCCTCGTGAACATCGGCACCTATACCGGACCACTGGTCATTGAAGTGACCGGCGCAGCGGGCGTTACCTATTACGACGAAGGTTCCAAATCTTCGCAAAATTTCGGTACGGCCGACAAGCTGACCGCTATTGCCCCGTCGGTGCAGTCCAGCGTTGGTGTGACACCCGCAACCCATGCGGCTGTGGAAGCCATCAAAGCTGCCAACACAACCGATCCCACAAAAATTCCCGCACTCATTACGGCTGGTGCCATCAGTGACGCCAACACCAAGATCGCCACTGCGCTTGGTATCTCCAACGTGCTGCAAGCACCCAAACTGGTGGACGGCACAACGGGCTCATCATTGGATGTGGCCGCTCCGGCCGACAAATACGCACTGCAACTGGCCGCGCTGGCAAAGCTTGCCTCTTCCGGCAAAACTGCTTTGGACGTGGCCTAGGACATTGCACTCGACCTGAGCGATGGCAAGTTGGACGGCAAATACACGCCCCCTACGGGTCCCGTGGTAACCAACACTTCCACCACCTACACGGCTGCCAGTGTCGCTGCCGACATCTCCGCCAAAGTCGTTTCCGCTGCAACGGATCTGGGCACCGCCAATACCAAGACGGTAGTGACCAACGACCCAAGCGTCGCAGGTACCGTCGTCACCGACGTAACGGCCGTCGTGGCACCCAGCCCGGCTGTGCTGCTTGCCAAGGCCTTGTTCGCGGAATTGCGTACCACCCTGCACTCGTTTTCCAACAGCAGCAAGACCGGATTCCTGGACCTGCAGGCTGTGCGTGCCAGTGACGACATGAAGCTGGTGGTTGCGCCTGAAGCAGATAAGCTGTTTTCGCGCCTGTCCACCATCGGTTTGGCGATTCGCACCTTTGAAGGCGCGCAAGTCGGCGCCGCGTTCAATGGCGGCTATAGCGGCTCGGTCGGCCTCCCGGATCTGGCCACGCCCTCGGCCTGGATCAACCGCCTTGGCAGCGTGTACGACGTGGTCAATGGCACAGGTGGTCTGCAGTTCTGCTTTGCTGCGCTGACCAATCCATCCACCAGCACCGTGACCTGCCTTTCCGCTGTCGCCGGTGCCGTGAATGCCAGTGGCAAGATCAAGTTCGTCAAATATGTGTTGACGTCCACGGGTAATGGCCAGTTCAGCTACACCGCAGTGCGCGAAAACCGCAGCTATGACCCGACCACTTACTCTTTGACCGGCGTCGGATCCACACCCACCACAACACTGGGCGCAGCCATCCCATCCGGTTCCGGCACTGTTAGCAAGACGGGCAGCACCAGCTTCACGTTTGCGGGCACGCTGCCACCTTCTGCCACCTATGCGTTCGGAACGCTGAACAGCAATTCAGTGGATATCAGTGGCAATCCATCGACGGGCGTAGACACCGTTGCCCTGTCGGCCACCAAGACAGCGCTGAGTGCCACCAGTTCCAGCTATGCCTTGAGCGGTTCAGTGGCAACCACCAGCCTGGATACCGGCAAGACCGTCAGTATTGCGCTGAACTCTGGCAGCCACCTGGACATCGATGAAACCAATGCGGCGACTACCGGCAACCAGTTGCTGGCCCTGAACGTTGTCGGTACTGCGCAAACCGCCGGCACCAAGCTGACCGGGTCCATCACCGTGTCGGGCGTCACCAAAGACAAGAGCGGCACGCAAACCACTCCGAGCAGCATTGTGTTTAACGGTGCCATCAGTGACGTCTCTGCCAATGGCGCTGGCGAAATCCTGACGGGCAAACTGGAAACGGCCATCACGGGCTACAGTGCTTTCGATGCTACGAAGCTGACTTCGAGCTCAAACTACTACCTCGGCACAGTGAGCTTCACCGGAACCGTACAGGCACCCGCACGTCCGCAATTGAAGTTGGTATTGAGTGCCACCAAGACCGCCTTTGATACCGGCACTGCCACCGTGGACTACTCCTACGGTACCGTCAGAATTACCGGCAGCGCAACCAACAATTCGACGACATCGGTATCGACTTCCCTCATCTCCAACCAGGATGGCATTCAGATCGCACCCAATACGGCCGTTGGTGCCAAGCCGGGCGAGAACCTGATCACCAAGGCGGGTGTGACTCTGGGCACGTATTTGAACGGCCTGATCAACTACGCGGACGGCACCAGCGAATCGTTCAACTGATTCGTGTAATGCGC
>CANBTQ010000181.1 GCA_947372425.1 Comamonadaceae bacterium
CCCGGTGGTGGAGCAGATCATGGCCAAGACCGGCAAGCCGGTGGCCGAGATCATGGGTCGCGCCGACATGCTCAAGACCCTGCGCCCGGAGCTGTTTGCCAATGCCCAGTTTGGCGTCATCACCGTCAAAGACATCCTCACCGAGCTGGAAAAGCCGGGCCGCGATCCGCGCCCGGACTTCAAGGTGGCGCGCGTCAATGACGGCGTGGAAGACATCAAGGACCTGAAGGAGGGCATGGTGCTAGAGGGCACGGTTAGCAATGTGGCCGCCTTTGGCGCCTTTATCGACCTGGGCGTGCACCAGGACGGCCTGGTCCATGTGAGCCAGCTGGCGCACAAGTTTGTCAACGACGCGCGCGAGGTGGTCAAGACCGGCGACATCGTGAAGGTGCAGGTGGTGGAAGTGGATGTGGCACGCAAGCGCATTGCCCTGACCATGAAGATTGGCGCGGCACCGGCGCGTGCAGCGGGTGACAGGGCAGGGGACAACCGTTATCAAGGTCCTGCCCGGGGTGAGCGCCAGAGCGGCCCACGCCGTGACGAGGGCCTTGGTCAGGGTTCGGCCATGGCCAGCGCCTTTGCCAAGCTCAAACGTTGATGTCAGCCAATAGCCGATAAGCGTTTGCCGAAGATAATGGGCATCCTCTTAGCGCGCAAAGGCCGCACTCCATGAACCTCGACACATTGTTGGCCCGGCAGTTCAACCTGCCCAGCATTCCCAAGGTAGTGGCCTTGTTGCTCAATGAGTTGGACCGCAAAGAGGTGGACCTGAAAAAGGTCAACCAGCTCATCGGCACCGACCCGGCCCTGACCACGCGCCTCTTGCGCCTGGCCAATTCCGATTTTTTCAAGTTGGGCGGCAAGATCAACAGCGTGTCGGAGGCATTGGCCTTGTTGAATCTGAACCTGGTGCGCACCATGGCCCAGGAGGCGGCGCAATCGGCATCCCTCAAGGCAGTTCCTGGTATCAACCTACAGCGTTTCTGGGAGTACAGCCTGAACGTGGCCCGCGTATCGCGCTCCCTCGCCGGCGTGGTGCGACAAAACCAGCAGGCCGCCTTCACCTGCGGCCTGATTCATGGATTTGGCGAGTTGGCCATGCACCTGGCCATGCCGGAAGAAACCGCGCGCCTGTCTGAACTGATTGAGCCGCTGGACATGCGCCGTGCTTCTGCGGAGCGCAATACCTTCGGCTATTGCTATGCCGCCGTGAGTGCCGGTTTCGCCCAGCTCTGGCATTTTCCGCAGCCCATGGTGGATGCACTGGAACACCAGCACGCACCGTTTGAAAACCATGTCTACGAGCCGCTCGCCGGCGTCATCCATCTGGCGGCCTGGCGCGCCCGTGGCAAGGAAGCCAACATGAACGAACGCGCCCTGGCCGTCACATTTCCCGGGCCGGTGGGCGTTGTGCTTGGCCTGGATATCGACATGGTGCTGCAGCAAGACCCCTTCGACTGGGCTGCCCACAACTAGGGCGCCATGCAAGCGCTTCAGTTGTACGCCGGGCCCAGGGCTCTGGCGGCCATAAAAAAAGACGGCCTTCTGCCTGGCCACGTCCACACCATCGCCGCTGCAGCCGGTGGCCCTAAGGGACTGGTGCTGGGCCCGCTGGACCGTTATGTTTTTGGCGCGTGGCTTGCGCAGTCAACCCATGCGGTGGACTTGGTGGGCGCCTCCATTGGTGCGTGGCGCATGGCAACAGCCTGCCTGCAGGAACCGCTTAGTGCGTTTGAGCGGCTGGAGCAAGACTATATCCACCAGCACTATGCCTTGGCACCCGGTGGCAAACGCCCCGGTGCCGAGCAGGTGAGTGCGATCTTTGGCCGCACCCTGAGCGCGTTTTATGCCGGGCGTGTGGACGAAGTGCTGAACCACCCCCGCTACCGCCTGCATATTCTCACCGCACGGGGCCGCCACCTGCTGCGCACCGAGCACGGCCTGCGCACGCCGCTGGCTTATATGGGCGCTTATCTGAGCAATGCGCTGCACCGCAAGGCCATGGGCGTCTGGCTGGAGCGGGTGGTGTTTTCCAGCGATGCCGATGCCGCCTTGCCGTTTTCCACCCAGGACTACCGCAGCTGCCAGGTGGCGCTGAACCGGGACAACTTTCACGATGCGTTGCAGGCCAGTTGCTCCATTCCCTTTGTGCTGCGCGCAGTGCCACGGATTGCCGGAGCACCGGCCGGTGCGTACTGGGACGGCGGCATTACCGACTACCACTTGCACCTGAACTATGCCGCCGCCAGGCCACAGGGCATCGTGTTGTACCCGCACTTCCAGCAGCAGGTGGTGCCGGGCTGGCTGGACAAGCACCTGCGCTGGCGCCATGCCGCAACACCCTTTTTGGACACCATGCTGTTGCTGGCACCCCGGGCGGAATGGGTACGCAGTCTGCCCAACGGCAAGTTGCCGGATCGCACAGATTTCACCCGCTACGGCAACGACTTGCCGGCCCGCGTCAAGGCATGGTCTGCCGCCACATCAGCCAGCGAACAACTGGCGGCCGAATTTGCCGACTGGCTGCGCCGCCCTGACACGAAACAGGTGTTGCCCCTATAGCGAGGCCGCAAGCATGTCGCCGTAGTCCTCGGGGCTTGCCAGGCGGGGCCCGGTCTTGTGGCAATGGTCGGCCAGCGCGCCGTGAATGATGGCATCAAACTGCGCGGACTCGACCCCCATGGCTGCCAGGCCTGACGGCAGACCGAGGCGGGTATTCATATCCCGAATGGCTGGCCCGACTTCCGCTGCATCGGCCAGCCCCATCGCATGGGCCATGCGCTGCAGGCGCCGGTCTTTTTGCATGGACTCAGCACCGGCATTGAAGGCAATGACCGCCGGCAGAAATACCGCGTTCAGCGTGCCATGGTGCAGGCGCGGATTGACGCCACCCAGGCTGTGGCTGAGCGAGTGCACGCAACCCAGGCCTTTCTGAAAGGCCATTGCGCCCTGCATGGATGCGCTCATCAGGTTGAGCCGCGCTTCGCGGTCGGTACCGTCCTGCGTGGCGCGCGCAATATGGGCCCAGGCACGTTGCAGGCCATCCAGTGCAATGCCATCGGCCGGCGGATTGAAGGCCGGCGACATGAAGGTTTCCATGCAGTGCGCTATCGCGTCCATGCCGGTGGCAGCCGTCAGCAGGGGAGGCAGGCCCAGCGTGAGTTCGGGGTCGCAAATGGCAGCCTTGGGCACCAGGTGCCAGGCGTGGAAACCCAGCTTGCGCTGGTCGTCCACAATGAGAATGGCGCCGCGCGCCACCTCGCTGCCGGTGCCGCTGGTGGTGGGCACTGCAATCAGCGGTGCCACTTTGTCGCTGATGCGCGGCGAGCCGCCTTCAATGGTGGCGTAGTGTGTGAGTGGGCCAGCATGGGTTGCGGCGATGGCCACCCCTTTGGCGCAGTCAATGGCCGAACCGCCGCCCACCGCGATCAGACCGTCGCAGTGGTTTGCCTCATAGACCGCCACGGCCGCCCGCACGGCGGCCTCGGTCGGGTTGGAGGGCGTCTGGTCAAACACGGCACAGTCCACGCCGGCCAGCGCATCCAGCGCCTTTTGCAGAATTCCGGCGGCCTTCACACCCGGGTCCGTCACGATCAACGGCCGCCGGATGCCCACCCGCTGGCACTCAGACGGGAGCAACTGCAATGCGCCGAACGCAAACTGAACCTGGGTGATGTAATAGATGAGCGACATGGTGATGGTGGCGGTTGGTGGCGTGTAGGATGCGTCGGACAACCGACTTTAACCAGATTGCGCACACGCGCCACCCATGCCACACCAACACCGCAATCCCCTGGCCTTGCTCACCCCCACCATGCACAAGGTGCTGGAGCGCATGCACCGGGCGCAAAAAATTCCGATGCACGCCATGACGCCGCAACAGGCCCGTAGTGCCTATGCCGGTGCTGCCGACGTGCTGGACATTGCGCCGCAGGCAACCGAGCGGGTCGAGAGTTTTTCGGTTGCCGCGCGGGACGGCTTTGACATTCCGGTGCGTTTGTACGCGCCCACCGGTATGCAGTTGCCGGTGCTGGTGTATTTCCATGGCGGCGGCTTCACCATCGGCAGCATTGCCACCCACGATGCGTTGTGCCGCCGGTTGTCGCACCTGGCTGGTTGTGCGGTGCTGTCGGTGGACTATCGGCTGGCACCGGAATACAAATTTCCCACGGCGCAGGAAGACGCCTGGGATGTGCTGCAGTGGCTGGCCCAATCCGGCTCCGGCTACAGCCTGGATACCGGCCGCATCGCCGTCGGCGGTGACAGTGCCGGCGGCACGCTGGCTGCGGTCTGCGCCATTCAGGCCCGCGATGCAGGTCTGCAATTGGCCCTGCAACTGCTGTTTTATCCCGGCACCGCCGGTCACCAGGACACGCCCTCGCACCGCCGCTTTGCCAAGGGCTTTGTGCTGGAGGAGCCGCACATCACCTACTTTTTTGAGCAATACATCCGTGGCGCGGCAGACCGTGATGACTGGCGCTTTGCCCCGCTGGACGGCTTGCGTACCGATGGACAGGTGGCGGATCTGGCGGGCGTGGCGCCCGCCTGGCTGGGCCTGGCAGAGTGCGATCCGTTGGTCGATGAAGGTATTGCCTACGCCGACCGGCTGCGCATGGCGGGCGTGGCGGTGGATCTGGAAATCTACAAGGGCGTGGTCCACGAGTTCATCAAAATGGGCCGTGCCCTGCCACAGGCGGCGCAGGCCCATGCCGATGCCGGGCGGGCGCTCAAGGCTGCGTTCGCGCCCTAGTCAGCCCCGCACCCAACCGGCTCAAAACAGGGGATTGCGCAGCGCGCTAAAAACCCAAAGAGGCCAGCAGGTCGTCCACATCGGTCTGCTGCAAAGCCTTGTCGGCAGTTTGTGGACCGTCCAGTACATGGGTGTCTACCGTGGCCGCAACCTTCGGCTCCTGCAGCTCGGCGGCGATCTGCTCCGGCGAACTGTCCACCAGCAACTGAACCAGTTGCAGTTCGGTGCGGGTGATGATGTCGATGACCTTTTGAATCACCTGGCCGGAGAGATCCTGAAAGTCCTGCGCCATCATGATGTCGCTCAGCACGGCGCTTTGCTCTTCCGCAAAGTTGGCGGTGCTCAGCGCGAACTTGCCGCAAGTCAGCATCATGCCGCGAGCGACCTCCACCTTCATATCGGGGTTGGCTGCCAGACGGTTCAGTGATTCGTTGAGCTGGGCACCCCGGGTCTGCAGGTCATTGCACTCGGGCTTGGCCTTTTCGACCAGGCTCAGCACCTTGTTGGCCGCGTCTTCCGTCATCTTCCCGACGTAGGCCAGGCGGTCGCGGGCATTGGGAATTTCCTGAACAATTTTCTGTAGATTGTTGCTGCCCAGCACCGTCAATGCCTCATGCATTTCGCGGGTGATGATGCCCAATCGCTCGAATGCTTCTTCTTTGCTCAGTGGTGCGGACATGTATTGTTTGCCAATCAGTAGGTGAGAAGGCCTGCCGCCATTATGAGTCCGAACATGTCAGGTTTTGGCTGCACCGCCCCCAGTTTTTGCCGGCCTGGCCGGCCTTAGATGTCTTCCAATAAGGCGTAAGGCAGTGGCAAGAGGTGTAGCGCAGGGCCGCTAGCGGAGCCGGCGTGCAAACTGCCGGATTCGAGGGCCGACAACTGCAGCGACAGCAGCGCATCGCAGCCACCCTGTGGGTTTGTCGCAGCTTGCACCACCAATCCTACGGGTTGCTCGGTGTCGGCGCTGCTGAAAACCTCCTGCCCGGCACCCAGCGGCGCATCGCAATGGGCAACAAACGCGCGGCGTTTCAGGGTACCGCGAAACTGGCTGCGGGCCACCACTTCCTGACCGGGGTAGCAGCCCTTTTTGAAGTTGACCCCGCCCACTGATTCATAGTTCAGCATCTGCGGTACAAAGGCTTCGAACAGGGGCTGGCTCAGCGTGGCCACTCCGCTACGCACCTCGCCCCAGAGCCAGTTCTCCAAAGCCAAGGGCTGGCCCGCGGGCGCCGGGGTACCGGCCGGGGCAATCCACAACTGGCGCGCCACGCCGTCGGCCGGATACAGATTGACGAGCAATGCATCGCCGGACCGGCTTACCGCCCAGGCGGCATGCACCGAACCCGCGGCCCCAAGGCATGCGCCGCCGGCCAGCCCATACAGCCCATAGGCGTCACTCGCATCGCTCAGCCGGGCCTTGGCGCGCATGACAAACATCGAAAGTCGCTTGAGCGTGGTGGATAGCAAGTCGTGGCTGCACACCAGCAGTATGTCGGCCGGAC
>CANBTQ010000182.1 GCA_947372425.1 Comamonadaceae bacterium
TCCGGCGCATCGGCGGTGTCGCATGACATCTACGCCACGCTGATCAAGAAGGGCAAGGCCGACAGCGCGTCTGAGTTGCGCGTGTCCCGTATCACCACCGTGGTGCTGGGCATTGTGGCGGTGGCTCTGGGCATTGCCTTCGAGAAGCAGAACATCGCCTTCATGGTGTCGCTGGCCTTCGCGATTGCCGCATCGGCCAACTTCCCCGTGTTGTTCATGGCCGTGCTGTGGAAAGACTGCACTACCAAGGGCGCTGTGATCGGCGGCTTCATGGGCCTGATCTCCTCGGTGGGCCTGACCATCGTGTCGCCTTCCGTGTGGGAAGCAACCCTGGGTAACCCCAAAGGTTCCGCCTGGTTCCCCTACACCTCGCCGGCACTGTTCTCCATGACCATCGGCTTTGTCGGTATCTGGCTGTTCTCCATCATGGACCGCAGCGCCAACGCCGCCAAGGAACGTGCTGCGTTCCCTGCGCAGCAAGTGCGTTCGGAAACCGGCCTGGGTGCTTCCGGCGCTTCCGGACACTAAGCAGGTTTTGTTGGCACAACTCCGGTTGTGCTTTCAACTAAAAAGCCGGACCTTTGGGTCCGGCTTTTTTATGGGCGATTTTTTTGAATGGGACTCGCCCAAGGCTGGGCGAGTCGGTCGGCGCAGCTTGCGCAACCAGCACCCAACCCATCTGCGGGCGCCACTTGCGGCTGCTGAACAAACCGTAGTGGTCCACACTGGTTTGCACGTGATGGGTTTTCAGATGATGGTGGATGGCAGTGAATTGCTCCGCCAACAGACACTGCGCCACATTCGCCACCGCTGTTGTATTGCGGTGAATTGCCTTGCGATTCACTCTTTTGGGGGATGGGGGAATGGTCTCCCGACTGTTAGATTCAATTGTCTTCTAACGGAACCAACTTTCATGGGTTCCAAGACTTTCAACTACATCAAACAGGGATCCAAATGAAAAAATTACTCGCCGTTGCCGCCATTTCCATGGCCTTCATGTCGCAACAGGCTTTTGCACAGGCCAAGAGCTTTGAAGGTTTCAGCGCTGGCGCCAATGTCACATTTGCCAAGACCGGTGTGGACTTCACGGTAAGCGGCCTGACACTTTCCACCGATGCAAGCACCACCGGCGTGGATCTGCAATTGCAGTATGGTCTGGCACTTGGTCAGCAGTTTGTCCTGGGCCTGGGTGCAACACTTGGCGCCGGCACCAACAAGGCCGGCTCAATTTCCGGCGGCGGCACCACCGTTGAGTTCAGCAGCAAGAACCGCACAGCTATCGACATCGTTCCTGGCTTTGCGCTCTCCGACAGCAACCTGGTGTTCGGAAAACTTTCCTTCCTGAACGCCGACATGATGGCCGATGCCGGCAATGGATCGTCTAGCAAAAGCGTCACCGGAACCGGCTACGGTTTTGGACTGCGTAGCCTGATCAACAAGAATCTGTACTTTCAAATTGGCTACGACGTCAACAAGTACGCTGACATCGACATCGGAAGCGGCGTGACAGCCAAACCTTCGTCGACCGTTTTTTCGGGCGGCATCGGATACAAGTTCTAAGCCACTTGAGTTGACTCAGGGCCCACTTCGGTGGGCCTTTTTGTTTTGTATTGCAATTCCGAGTCGGACGAAAGGTAGCCCCTTCATCCGCAGCGACTCCCGTATGAGTTGGGTATTCGCCGCTGCAAGCAACGCGTCACCCGGCTGGTGGACCCGGTGTCCCTTCGCAGGCCCCCAATTCGCGTTTGCCACAGAGGCGGCGCGCCAGCCTTGCCCACCCGCAGGCCTAAAACTCAGGCCAACCAGCCACGTCAACCAAAATTCACCCGTTGCTGGCGTGAATCGAATCCCGCACCCGCGGATAAATTTGCTGGTTCCACTTGCGCCCGCTGAACACGCCGTAGTGACCCACACCGGTCTGCACATGGTGGTTCTTCAAGTAGGGGCGGATGCTGCTGCACAGGTCTTGCGCGGCCACGGTCTGGCCCACGGAGCAGATGTCGTCACGCTCGCCTTCCACCGTCATCAGCGCGGTGCGGCGTATGGCTTTGGTGTCCACCAGACGGCCGCGGTACATCAGTTCGCCCTTGGCCAGGTCATAGGTCTGGAACACCTTGGCAATGGTTTCCAGATAAAACTCAGCGGGCAGATCGTTCACCGCCAGGTACTCGTCGTAAAAGGTCTTGATGCTGTGCGCCTTGTCCTGTTCACCGTCCACCAGGTGTTGGTACAAATCCTTGAAGGCCTGCTTGTGGCGATCCACGTTCATGCTCAGGAAGGCACTGAGCTGCACAAAGCCGGGGTAGACGCGGCGCATGAAGCCGGCATGCGGCAAGGGCACGCGGCTGATCAGGTTTTTCTCAAACCATTCGATCGGTTTGCTGGTGGCCAGTTCATTGACGCCGGTCGGGTTGACACGGCAGTCCACCGGCCCGGCCATCAGCGTCAGGCTGCGCGGCTGGCACGGGTTGTCGTCCTCGGCCATGATGGCTGTGGCTGCCAAGGCGGCCACGCAGGGCTGGCACACGGCCACCACATGGGTGCCCGCACCGATGCGCTCGATAAAACCGATCATGTGGTCTATGTAATCGTCCAGGCTGAAGCCGCCCTGCGCCAGCGGCACATCGCGTGCGTTGTGCCAGTCGGTGATAAACACATCGTGGTCTTGCAGCAGGGTGCGCACGGTTTCGCGCAGCAGGGTGGCAAAGTGGCCCGACAGCGGCGCCACCAACAGCACCTTGGGCTGGTTCTCCAGCGCAGCGCCCAGGCTCTTCTTGAAGTGCAACAGGCGGCCAAAGGGCAGGTCCATTACCACCTCCTCCAGCACCGGCACGGTGTCGGGCGCCACACCCGCACTGAGGATGCCGTAGTCGGGCCGGCTGTGCGTCAGGCGCATGCGCGAAAACACATCCATGGCCGCAGACATCTTGCGCAGCTCGCCGGCATCACCCTGGGTGAAGCCCAGGGCCGAGCTGCCCAGTTGTGCCATCAGCCGCAGGGGTGCGCTCATGTCGCTGTGTAACTGATAGGCCTGATAAAGCATGGTGATCCTGTACGGTTGCGCACGCAAAAACAGCGTCAATGCTTTCAACAGGCAAGTTGCGGGCCAGAAATGGCCCGCGCTCTGATTTCCTGGGGCACAGGTCTGGCACAAGGCTTGCGGTGGTAGTCCATTCATCGGCACGCAAGGAGACGTTCATGGCCAAGGCCGTATTAACCATCAGCAGCAAGAACTACGGTGCCTGGGCCCTGCGCGGCTGGCTGATGGCCAAGCTGGCCGGGCTCGAATTTACCGAGCAGGTGATCCCCGCGGACGACCCGGCCATGAAGGCGGAGATGCTACTGCTCTCGTCCAGCATGCTGGTACCTTCGCTGCTGCATGACGGCATCAAGGTATGGGACACGCTGGCCATCGGCGAATACCTGAACGAGATCAAACCCCGGGCACAGCTGCTGCCGGCCGATGCCAAGGCGCGCGCGCACTGCCGTGCCATCTGCGGCGAGATGCACTCGGGCTTTGCCTCGCTGCGCGGCTCGCTGCCCATGAATATCAAGGCGCACTTCCCGGGCTTCAAGGTGTGGTCGCGGGCGCAGTCGGACATTGACCGCGTGAAGGCGATCTGGAGCGAGTGCCTGGCCACGTACAAGGGGCCGTATCTGTTCGGCAAACAGCCCACACTGGCGGACGCCATATATGCCCCGGTGGTGACGCGTTTTATGAGCTACGACATTGCGCTGGACAAGGCCTGTGCGGCCTATGCCAAGCGCATCATGGAGCTGCCCGCCATGCAGGAGTGGGTGGCAGCGGCCAAAGCAGAACCCGACGAGATCGACGAACTGGACGCCGAGTTCTGAAGCTGGGCGGCAGGCCTATTTCCAGGGTGTGGGCGCCGGAATGGCGCAGACTGGTTCCACTGCCACGGTCTTGAAATCGGCCGGCGAGACGATCTCCAGGTACTCCATGTCGGGCGAGTAGTCGAACAGGTAATGGCGGATGCCGGGGCGCTGGTGCACCACGTCGCCGGCCTGCACCAGGGTCTCCTGGTCTTCGTACATGAACTTGGCCCAGCCCTGGGTCATGATGACGATCTGGAAGTCCGCCTCATGGCGGTGCCATCCGGTGCCGGTTTCTGGTGCCATATTCGCCTTAACCAGGTGCGCAATCACTTTACCGTGCGTGGCCTCGGCAATGCCCAAGTCCCGGTACAAAAAGAAATCGCGCAGGCCGCCCGCCACAAACTGCGTGTCAGCAGGCTTCACATGGGAGAAAAGGGTCAACGTTTTATCAAGCATGGAGAACTCCTTGGGTGGGCCACAGCAAAAATGCTGCATCGCACCAAGCAGGATTTATTCCATGCCCCGACCGCCTTGCACCCCTATTCGCGCACCGTGGCCATGATGGCCGCAAAGCCCACGAATATGCCGCCGGTGACGCGGTTGAACACGCGCATCACGCTGGCCCGGCGCAGGTAGTGCGAGAGCTTGTGGCCGCCCAGCGCATAGACCAGGTACCAGCTCACCTCGATCACCGCAAAGGTGGCCAGCAGGATGGAAAACTGCGGCAGCTTGGGTGCGGCCGGATCCAGAAACTGCGGGAAGAAGGCGGCGGCAAACAAAATGGCCTTGGGGTTGCTGGCCGCCACCAGCATGCCCTGGCGGTACAGCTGCCTGGGTTGCGCTGTTTCGCGGGCTGCGCCCTCGGCCACATCCGCCGCATCGGCCACCTTGCTGCGCCAACCCTGCACGCCCAGGTAGGCCAGATAGGCGGCACCGGCCAGGCGCATGGCGTCAAACACGGCCGGAAAGGCATGCAGCAAGGCACCCATGCCGGCCGCCGAGATGCACATCATGGCCAGCAGCGAGGTCATGCAGCCACACATGGTGGCAACGGCCGCGCGCCAGCCGAAGCGTGCGCTGTGGCTCATCACCAGCAGCATGTTGGGTCCGGGCGTGGCCGACACCACAAAGGCCATGGCCACAAACAGCCACCAGGTATGCAGATTCATATGCGTTCAAGCTCAACGTGTGTTTTGGATACCCTGATTGTGGGGCTGAAAGGCGACCGCAGAAACCGTCCGCACTCGGGGGCCGAAGCTGGAGATGTTGGTGAGTGTGGCATTGTGGTGGGCGATCACCTGCGGCGCCGTCAACACGGCATTGCCGGCCGAGGTGTGGCCGTCTTCAACCAGCACCACCGGGTAGCCCAGCGCCAGTGCGCGCCGCGTGGTGGTGTCCACACAAAACTCGGTGTGCATGCCGCAGACGATGAGCTCGCTCACGCCCTGACTCTGCAGCAGTTCCTGCAGATCGGTGCGCAAGAACGAATCTGGCGTGGTTTTGCGCACAAAGCGGTCGCCTGGCTCGGTCTGCAGACCATGGGCCAGCTGCCAGGCGGGGGTGCCGTGCTCCAGGTAACCGGGGCCGGACTCATGCTGGATAAAGATCACCGGCAAGCCGGCCTGCCGCATCTTCTGCGCCACGCTGTTGATGCGGACAATCAGGGTTGCTGGCTCAAAGGCCTGGCCTTCGCCCTCGCACAGGCCTTGTTGTACGTCGATGATGAGCAAGGCTGATTTCATAGATTGGATGTTCCTTGTTTGCGTTGCAACGTTTTGCCACGGGATTCCAAAAGATACCGTGTTCGTTGTAACTCACTTTGCAGCACTTCAGCATCAGGCAATACCGTTTGGTAATTCGCCGCCATGACTTTATTGGGCAGACCATCCAGCGCATAACGCGCCAATGCATGGCCCTTGTCGGCGCAGAGGATCAAACCCACGGGCGGATTTTCGTACGGCAGCGTCCAGTTTTCATTGGCGTAGTTACAGTACATATGCATTTGGCCAACATCGGCTTGGTTCAGGGCACTTAGCTTGAGGTCGATGATGACCAGGCAACGCAAGCGGCGATGAAACAGCAGCAAATCCACCCGATACCAGGTCTGGTCAATGCGCAGACGACGCTGTCGGCCTACAAAGCTGAAGTCACTGTCCAACTCCAGCATGAAATCCTCCAGACGATGGACCAGTGCCTCTTCCAGCTCCGTTTCGGAGTACTCGTCCTTGAGGTTTAAGAACTCCAGCACATAGGGGTCTTTGACAGCTTCGTCCGGAAGCACGGTGTCCTCGGGTTTGGGCCTCGCACCCTTACTCAGCATCGCAGCCTTGTTCTTGGACAGGGCGGTGCGCTCGTAGAACTGGCTGCCAATCTGGCGGTCCAACTGGCGCACGCTCCAGCCGCTGCGCAAGGCTTC